>WFUL01000090.1 GCA_015484985.1 Anaerolineales bacterium
ACCCGGAGGCTGGGTACGCCGCCGGTGCTCCTGGAACCGGGCCACCTGCGCCTGGAGGGAGGAGACCTCGGCCCGGTGGAGGCGGAACACCGCGGCCAGCACCACCGCGGGCTCGCCCCGCTTCAAGCGGCTGGTGCGATAGTCCATGTCCAGGTCCGCCACCGTCCAGGTCACCCGACCCCGTTCCCGATGCCACAATTCCACCTCCACCAGCACCTGGGCGATGTCACCGCCAAAGGCGCCCGCGTTTCCCACCACCGCGCCCCCCACGGTGCCGGGAATCCCCACGGCCCATTCCAGGCCGGCGTATCCCTGGTCCACCGTGTACCGGGCCACAGGCGTGAGCCCCGCGCCCGAAGCCACCCACAGGCGAGCCTCGTCACCCTGGCGCCGCCATCGCCAGCCCCGGGTGCGATTCCACACCACCACCCCCGGCACTCCGGCATCGGCCACCAGGATGTTGGAACCACCACCCAGCACCCAGAAGGGCGTCTCCGTCTCCCACAGCAGCGGGAGCAGCACGTCCCAGTCCTCCAACCGACGCACCTCCACCAGCACCTCGGCAGGACCGCCGATGCGGGCCGAGGTGTAAGGGGCCAGGGGCGCGTGCTCCCGCACGGCCTCCCCGAAGTGGGACCGCAGGGCTTCTTTGACCGCGTCTGAGACCATGACCACCTTACTCCTCATGGCCCGCTCCTTTCGCCACCGGAGCCGCAGCCCCGATGCCCGCCTCATCGCCACCCTGCAACGCCTGGGCCAGGACTTCCAGCATCACCGGCGCATCCCCGGCGGAGAACAACAACACCACCGCCGGCGGTTCCACCTGGGAGAGCAACACGGGCACCGCGTCCACGGGTTGGGCCACCCGGAAGGACCGGGGATGGTCCAGAGCCCGGAACAGGGCCTCCTCCTGGAAGTCGGGCGGCGCTTCCTCCCGGGCCGGATACACCCCGGTGACCACCAGGCCGTCGGCCTGGCGCAGGGCCTGGGCGAACTGAGGGAGCAAGCGCAGGGTGCGGCTGTAGGTGTGGGGCTGCCACACCGCCCACAGACGATGTTCGGGGTAACGCTGGCGGGCCGCCTCCAGGGTGGTGGCAATTTCCACGGGATGATGGCCGTAGTCGTTGACCAACACCCAGCCGGCCACCTCCGCCACCACGGTGAAACGCCGTTCCACGCCCTGGAAGGCGGCCAGAGCCTGCGCGGCGGCCGCAACGTCCTCGCCCAACAGGTGCACCAGGGCCAGCACGGCCAGGGCGTTGCGCACGTTGTGCTCTCCGGGCAGGGGCAAATGCACCTGGGCCAGCCGACGACCTGCATGCTCCACCTCGAAGCGGGTGCCTTTCGGATGCTTCTCCACCTCCACAGCCCGGTAGTCGCTGCCCGCTTCCAGACCGTACGTCCGAACCCGCAGGTGAGAGACCCCCTGCAGGATGCGCCGGGCTTCCTCGTCGGCCGCCCAGCAGACCAGGGGGGCCTGGGGGAGGAAACGGTCCACAAAGGCCCGGAAGGCCCGCCGATACGCTTCCCGGTCGGGGAAGAAGTCGGGGTGGTCGTAATCCACGTAGGTCAGAATGCCGCCCGCGGGCTGCAGGCCCAGGAACATGTGGTCGTACTCATCCGCCTCGATGACGAAGTACGTCCCCTGGCCCGCGTAACCGTTGGTGCCCGTGTTCACCATGGTCCCTCCGACGATATAGGAGGAGTCCCGGCCCAGTTGAAGGAGCGTCCAGGCCAGCATGGCGGTCGTGGTGGTCTTCCCATGGGTGCCGGCCACGGCCAGGGTGCGATATCCCCGGGTCAGGAAGGGCAGGAACTGGGACCGGGTATACACGGGCAGGCCCCGGCGTCGGGCCGCTTCCACCTCGGGGTGATGGGGCGGCACCGCAGAACTCCGCAACAGGAAGGTCACCCCCTCCAGATGGTTGGGGTCGTGACCGGCGTACACGGGAATGCCCAAAGCCCGCAGGGCCTCGCCCGCGGGGCCGGGATGCTTGTCGCATCCCGAGACCTGGTATCCCCGGGCCTTAAGGATGCGGGCGATGGCCGAGAGCCCGGTGCCTCCTATCCCCATCAGGTGAACGTGTTCCCGCAACGTGGTCATTTCCATCCCATCCCTGCCGTTAGATGAACACGATGAACAGGAACAACCCGGCCGCCAGGGCCAGCAGCACAATCCAGGGCCAGCCCATCAGGCGCGGCAGGGCCCAGCGCAAGATGTCCTGGGCGTCGTCGGGCAGCGTTTTGACGATGCTCTGGAGCCGTTCCTGAATGGCCGGGTCGGTGTGGGTCAGGCCGGGCGTCGCGTAGGGCGGGATGATGGCGTTCACGGGGTATCCC
>WFUL01000091.1 GCA_015484985.1 Anaerolineales bacterium
CACATCGCCCGTAGGTACAACGGGGAGTGGATGGCTGCTGCCGGACCGGTTCCTTTCAATCTGGGGGGATGGGTTGTGTATGGAGGGGAAGAACCCCGAGAGGGCTATCTGCAACGAGGCGACCAGATGGTCGAAGCCAGTGTCTATGGCGGGGAAAAGGCGCGCATCATCCGAACGGAGACTGACCCCTAACGCTCTTCGGTGTCTCGCAAGGCCAGGATACGGCGATAGATTTCGCTTCGAGGCCGGCCGGAGGCCTGGGCCAGGGCCTTAGCCAGGGTTTTGGGTGACGCCCCCCGGGCCAGGCCCTCCCGGATGGCCGCGTCCATCTCTTCTTCCGTCCACTGGCGGAGAGGCGCGCCCTCCACCACCAGGGTGAACTCGCCCCTTGGTGGATGTTGGCGGTAGTGCTCCAGGGCCTGGGCCAGGGTGGTGCGTAAAAAGGATTCGTGGACCTTGGTGAGTTCGTGGGCCACGGCGATGCGACGCTCGTCTCCGAGGACGTTCACCATGTCTTCCAGGGTTTCGACCAGGCGCTGGGGGGTTTCCAGGAAGATGAGGGTGAAGGGCAGATGCGCCACTTCCTGTAGCGCCCGTTGGCGGGGCCCGGGTTTACGGGGAAGATACCCCAGGTAGAGAAAGCGGTCCGGGGGCAGGCCCGAGGCCACCAGGGCCGCCAGCACCGCGCTGGGGCCCGGCACCGGCACCACCCGATGGCCGGCTTCCAGCGCGGCCCGGACCAGTTCGAATCCCGGGTCGTTGATGAGAGGCGTGCCCGCGTCGGAGACCAGGGCCCCCTCCTCTCCCTGGGCCAGCCGCCGCAGTAACTGGGGGATACGCCGGTCCTGATTGTGCTCGTGGAAGGAGATGAGGGGAGTGGCGATGCCGTAGTGCTGGAGCAGAATCCGGGTCCGACGGGTGTCCTCCGCGGCAATCCAGGCCACCTGCCGGAGCACGTCCAGGGCCCGCAGGGTGATGTCCTTCAGGTTGCCGATGGGTGTGGAGACCAGGTACAGGGTGCCCATGGGTCAATCCCGTCCGTCTTGGGGGAGCCACAGGCGAAAGCGGGTCCCGCGCCCCACCTGGCTTTCCACGGAGACCCGGCCGCCGTGGGCCTCCACCAGGGCCTTGACGATGGCCAGGCCCAGTCCGGAGGAGCGTCCGTCCTGGGTGCGGGCTTTGTCCACCCGGTAGAAGCGTTCGAAGATGTACGGGAGATGCTCGGGAGGAATACCTTCCCCCGTATCTTCCACTTCCAGAACCACGGCCCCGTCTTCCCCGCGGGCGCGTAGGGTAATCCGGCCCTTTTCAGGCGTATGGCGCAGGGCGTTGCTTACGAGATTGTCCAGTGCCCTGCGTATACGGTCTGGGTCCAGAGAGGCCTTCAGGGGCTCCAAGGGCACCTCCAAGCGCAAGACGATTTGTCGGGCCTGGGCCTGGGGTTCGAAACCCTGAACTACCTGGCGCAGGAGTTCCCGCACGTCCACCGACTGTCGGTTGAGGGTGAGGCGTCCGGCGTCATGCAGAGAAAGCAGGCGCAGGTCCTCAACCAGGTGTTGCAGGTAGTGGGTCTCTCGGTACAGGGTTTCGAAGATTTCTTCGTCGGGTTCGATGAGGTGTTCCTTGAGGGCTTCGGCATAGCCCATGATGACGCTAATGGGCGTGCGCAAGTCGTGGGCCAGGTCCGCGGTCATTTGTTTGCGCAGGTATTCTGCCCGGGCCAAGGCGGCGCTCATGTGATTGAAGGATGCGGTGAGTTGGCTGAGCTCCGCATTCCAACCGGGTGGTTCGACCTGCAACCCCAGGTGTCCCCGGGCGACCCGGGTCAGGGCCTGGGTCAAACGGCGTACCGGGCGGGCGAACCCGTAAGCCACCAGCAGGCCGCCCAACAGGGCCAGGAGCAGGGCCAGGGCCGCGCTGCGCCATGCGGCTCGCCGGACCTGGTCCATGAACAGGCGTTCGGCCGCGCCGATGGCCCGTTCCAGTCGCGTGGGGGGACTCCAGAACCATCCCACCACCTGGTTGTCGACTTCAATGGGAATGCGTTCCCTGGTCCAACTGCGAGGCAACGGCTGCGTCCAGGTGCCCAGGATGGGTTTTCCCTGACGGTCGGTGAGCACCCAGGGTGTCCGGGCCAGTGCCTGCAATTGGCGGCGTTCGATCCCGGGCGCGCCCTGGCGCAGCCATTCCTCCAGACCCTCCCAGGAGCCGCGTTGTTGGTAGTATGCCACCAGGGGGGCTACCAAGGTTTCCATGGCCCGTCGCATCTGCCAGGTATCCAGGGCTTGATTCACATTGCGCCGTACCAGGAAAACGGTGATGAGGATGCCGGCGAGGGCGACACCAGCAAAGGCCAGGGCCAACCACCACATGATGGAAAGTCCCTGCACGCGAGGGGGGGAAGTCTCCGTTGTTGAGGTCATGTGCTTATCTCTCCAACCATTCGAGCGGCGCGAAACGATATCCGACGCCATGTACCGTCAGAATGTAACGGGGACGTTTGGGGTCGGCTTCAATTTTGGCCCGCAGATGGGCGATGTGGGAATCAATGGTGCGCTCGTAGCCCTCGTAGAGGCCGGAATCCGAAATCTGCTCCAACAACTGGGCTCGGGTGTATACCCGGCCCGGGTGGCGCATTAGAGTGACCAGGAGCGTAAACTCCGTGGGTGTGAGATGCACCTCTCGGTCTTCCACCCAGACCCGGCGTTGATCCAGGTCCACCACCAGGCCACCTTGAGCCAGGCGCCTGGGTGGTATCTCCCGGGCCCGCTCGATGCGCCGCAAGACAGCCCGTACCCGGGCCAGGAGTTCCCGCATGTGGAAGGGTTTCGTCACATAATCGTCGGCCCCCAGTTCCAGGCCCAGGACCCGGTCTTCTTCTTCGATGCGGGCGGTCAGCATGATAATCGGTGTATCCGCTTCCCGCCGGTACGTGGTCATGAAGGTGTAGCCGTCCATCTCCGGCATCATGATGTCCAGGATGATGAGGTCCGGATGATGACGGCGGGCCTGTTCCAGGGCTTCCCGACCGTTGGAGGCCGTGACCACCCGATAGCCTTCCTTCTCCAGGGCCCGACGCAAGAGTTCGACCAAGGCGGGCGTGTCGTCCACCACCAAAATCGTGCGTGTCATGCTCCACCGTCTCGCTGCCACTTCCATGGGAGAGATACTTTCATTATAAACCCCGCAGGGAGCGTCCCGGTCTTTGCTCTGTCGCATTAGGCGTTTTTCAAACTCTGTTCATTGACGCTTCGGGACCCGCTTTGTTCGTCTTGGCGGATACAAGATGCCTTCGCATAGGCCTCTTTTGCGGTCCCGTACCTGGTCAGGCCTACTCCAATAAAGCGGAAATGCGTCTTTGAAACAGCCTCTGTTAGAACATGAGAAACGCCTGCTGTTGCATACCTCTTGTAATACCAATTCTCCTGTGAGATAGGACGATGGCACTATAGCCCTCATTGGGCACGGGACCTCAGGTAAAAGTAAATTGAGGGGGCGGCTTCGCCGCCCCCTCAATTTACTTTTGCCTTGCAGCCCTGTACCCGAAAAGATCTATGCGAAAGCATAAAATTTTTCCATAATCTACATGGAGCGGAGGATCGCCTTGGCGTCGAATTTCGTTCCAAATGTTTCACCTTGCAGAAGAGTTGGTATAAGTCTCCATTTTCCGTATATCTCGCGTCGTCCCTGACGGGGTTCTGGACTGCCGATAAGTAAGCAGGATCTCTCGTTCTGTCTTACCGGGTCCTGGGCCCGATAGACCCGCGCGAATGAGCATTAGGCCCGATTTTCAAACACTCCCGCGGGCCGTTGGGAGTGTTTGAAAAAGATGGGGCGCCAGAAGTGCTCCTCTTTTTCAGCGTAAAGAGAATGGTCCAAATTTCGCGCAGGCCGAATCAGGCCCTGGACCGCGAGGAGAGGAAATAATGTGAAGGCAGCGGCTTCGCCGCTGCCTTCACATTATCTCTTTTTTGTGGTGATCCTAGACCTGGTCAGACCTACACGAAAGGGATGGGGGATTTTTCAAACACTCCCGTGGGCCGTTTGACTTCCTTAGACGCCCTGGTATGATGGAACGGGGTTGAAACACGAATTTTTGAACATTCATTTTGCAATGCAAGGAGCGATTCAATGAGCAAGCAACCGTTACGTGTGATTCCTTTAGGAGGTTTGGGCGAAATCGGCAAAAACATGACGGTGTACGAGTACGGGGATGCCATTCTCATCGTGGACGCGGGCTTGATGTTTCCTACGGCGGATATGCTTGGGGTGGACTACATCATCCCGGATTTCCGGTATCTGGAGGACAAGGCGCACAAGGTTGTGGGCATCGTCTTCACCCATGGTCATGAGGACCACACTGGCGCGGTGCGCCACGTCGTGGAAAAGATTCCCGCCCCCCTCTACGCCACGCCCCTCACCAAGGGTTTGCTGGAGGTGAAACTCAAGGAAGCCAAATTGGGCCACATGAAAATTCACGAAGTCAAGGCCGGGCAGAAGGTGCGCATCGGGCCCTTTGAGGTAGAGTTCTTCCACGTTACTCATTCCATTCCCGATTCCGTTGGGCTGGGGATTCACACGCCCCAGGGCCTCATTGTGCACACCGGAGATTACAAGTTCGACCACACTCCGGCCGACGGCCGGCCCACGGACTACGGGAAGCTCGCGGAGTTCGGGCGTCGCGGCGTGCTGGCCCTGCTGGCGGATTCCACCAACGCGGACAAGCCGGGATGGACCCCGTCGGAGCGCAGCATCGAGCCCGCGCTGGAGGAGGTCTTCCGCAACGCGAAAGGTCGCATCCTGGTGGCCACCTTCGCTTCCCTGATTTCCCGGATGCAACAGGTGGCGGACATCGCCATCCGCCACGGCCGCAAAATCGGCTTCGTGGGCACCAGCATGATTGCCAACGCCAAGATTGCCCGCAAGCTGGGCTACCTGAAGGTGCCCGACAACATGGTGGTCACGGCCGAGCAGGCCGCCAAGCTCCCCCCTCACAAGGTCGCGTTGCTGATTACCGGTTCCCAGGGAGAGCCCTCCTCCATCTTGGGGCGCCTGGCCGCCGGGGTGAAGCGTCCCCTCAAGGTGGAGCCCGGGGACACCATCATCATCGCGGCCCATCCCATTCCAGGGAACACGGAGAACGTCTACCGGGCCATCAACAGCCTGTTGCGCCGGGGCGCGGAAGTGTACTACAGTCCGGTGCATCCCGTGCACGTTTCGGGCCACGCCAGCCAGGAAGAGATGAAACTCATGATTCATCTCACTCAACCCCGCTTCCTGGTGCCGGTGCACGGGGAATTGCGCCATCTGCACCTCCATGCGCAGATGGCCCAGGAGTTGGGCATCCCGCGCGAGCGGATTGCCGTGGTGGAAAACGGTTACATCCTGGAATTCCAGAACGGCGAGATGCGTATCGGCGAACGGGTGCCGGGCGGATGGGTCTTCGTTGAAGGCGCTCTGGTGGGGGAGTCCACCCTACGGGACATCAAGGAACGTCAGGCCCTGGCTCGCAGCGGTCTGGTTCTGGTCCGGGTGGAAGTGGACCGGAACACGGGGCAGATGGTGGGCGAACCCGAGGTGATGACCAAGGGCTTCGTGTATCCCCAGGGAGCGGATGCCCTCATCGAGGCCCTGACCAAGCGCATTCGTCGGGTGCTCAAGCGGGGTCCCACCGACCCCGAACAGGCCCTGGAACAGGCCTTGCGGGACTTCCTGTTCAGCGAAACCCGCCGGCGTCCCCACATCTTCGTGGTGGTGAAGGAATCCCTTGCGGAGCCGGAGCCCGTGCGGGTGCGTTCCCGCTCCCGGCCCCGCGTGGCCTGAACCCCGTTGCTTCATCCTTCCCCCCGGAGGCGCGGTTCCCGTGACCCCCAGGCGGCGGCCCATCCTGGTCTCGTGGAGTGGCGGCAAGGACAGCGCGTTGGCCCTGTACCGCCTGCTGCAGGGGGAAACCTGGGAGGTGGTGGGGTTTCTCTGCACCTTTACGGCCCCTTACCGCCGGTTGACCATGCATGGGGTCCGTCGGGCCCTGGTGGAGCGCCAAGTCGCGTCCATGGGCCTGGCCCCCATGGTCCCCATCCTCATCCCCGCCCACGCGTCCAACGCGGTCTACGAAGCAGCCTGGGCGGAGGCCCTGGCACCCTTTCGCCAGCGGGGCGTCCGGCACGTGGCCTTTGGGGACATCTTTCTGGAGGACATCCGGGCTTATCGGTGGCGTCAGATGACGGCGTTGGGGATGGAACCCGTGTGGCCAATTTGGACCGGGACCCCCGACCGGGAGGTGGGTCTGGCTTTATTGAAGGATTTCTGGCAGGCCGGGTTTCGTACCCGGGTGGTCTGCGTGGATGCCCGTTACTTGAGTCCGGCTTGGGCGGGGCAGGAATTGACACCAGGCGCAGTTCGTGCCCTTCCCCGGGACGTGGACCCCTGCGGCGAGCGGGGGGAATTCCACACCTTCGTTTTCCAGGGCCCCCTGTTCGCGGAACCTCTGCGACACCGTTTGGGGATTCGGGTGACCCGAGAGGGCTTTCACTATCGGGACTTGGTGCCGTTATAAACCGAAGCGGGCGGCCTGTGCAGGCCGCCCGCTTCTTGTTTCAGCGCACTTCCCGGTGAAGGGTGTGACGACGACACCGCGGGCAGTACTTGCGTAGTTCCAAACGACCGGGGTCGTTGTGACGGTTCTTCTCCGTCAGGTAGTTACGCTCCTTGCACTCCGTGCATGCCATAGTAATCAAAATGCGTGAACCCTTCTTCTTGGCCATGGTTCCTTCACCCGTTCCTTAAAGATTAGTCCACCACATCGGTGATGGTGCCTGCGCCCACGGTCAGACCACCTTCCCGGATGGCGAATCGCTGCCCCTTCTCCAGGGCAATGGGGTACATCAACTCCACTTCCAGGTTCACGTGGTCGCCAGGCATCACCATCTCCACCCCTTCCGGCAACTGTATCGTCCCCGTCACGTCCGCCGTCCGCAGATAGAACTGGGGCCGATACCCGCTGAAGAAGGGCTTGTGCCGTCCACCCTCTTCCTTCCGCAACACGTACACCTGCGCCCGGAACCGCTTGTGCGGCTTGATGCTCCCCGGCGCCGCTACCACCATCCCCCGGCGAATCTCCCGCCGGTCAATGCCTCGCAGCAGCAACCCCACGTTGTCTCCGGCTATGGCCTCGTCCAGCACCTTGTGGAACATCTCTACACCCGTCACCACCGTCTTGATGGGCTCGTCCCGATAGCCCACAATCTCCACCTCATCGCCCACCGTGATCTTGCCCCGCTCTACTCGGCCCGTCACCACCGTCCCACGACCCTTGATGCTGAACACGTCCTCAATGGCCAGCATGAAGGGCTTGTCTACCTCCCGCGGCGGCTCCGGAATGTACTCGTCCATCACCCGCAACAACTCCGCAATGGGCTGGTACTCCGGCGCATCCGGGTCCTGATTCTCACTCTGCAACGCCTGCAAGGCACTCCCCTTCACCACCGGCACCTCGTCCCCCGGATACCCGTACTCGCTCAGCAACTCCCGCACTTCCAGTTACACCAGCTCCAAAAGCTCCGGGTCGTCCATCATGTCCACCTTGTTCAGGAACACCAAAATGTACGGCACCTCCACCTGCCGGGCCAGCAGCACGTGCTCCCGAGTCTGGGGCATGGGCCCTTCCGGCGCCGCCACCACCAGAATCGCCCCGTCCACCTGGGCCGCACCCGTAATCATGTTCTTGATGTAGTCCCGGTGCCCCGGCATGTCCACGTGAGCATAGTGCCGCTTGGGCGTCTCGTACTCTACATGGGCAATGTTGATGGTAATGCCCCGGGTCCGCTCCTCCGGCGCCTTGTCAATCTGCTCGAAGGGCACGTACTGCCCCCAACCCCGCAGGGCACAGTACTTCGTAATCGCCGCCGTCAGCGTCGTCTTCCCGTGGTCGATGTGCCCAATCGTCCCCACGTTCAGATGGGGCTTCGTCCGTTCAAACTTCGGCTTGCTCATTGGTTCACCTCCTCCGTAAGCGCTTAGACTTTTTCGCCTTTGATGATGGCCTCGGCTACATGCTCGGGCACAGGCTCATAATGGTCGAATTCCATGGTGAAGGAACCCCGGCCCTGAGTTGCCGAACGCAAAGCCGTGGCGTAACCGAAGAGCTCGGCCAGCGGCACCAGGGCCCGCACCGAGCGCACATTCCCCGGGCGGCTCTCCATCCCCAGAATCTGGGCCCGCCGGGCGGACAGCTGGCCCAACACCTCGCCCAGGAACTCTTCGGGCACGGTGACCTCGACTTTCATGATGGGCTCCAGCAGTACCGGCTTCCCCCGCATGACGGCATCCTTGAACGCAATGGAAGCCGCGACCTTGAAAGCCATTTCGCTGGAATCCACCTCGTGGTAGGAACCATCGACCAGGGTCACCTTCACGTCGGTCACGGGATAGCCTGCCACCACGCCGGTATCGGCCGCTTCCCGAATACCCTTCTCCACCGCGGGGATGAACTCCCGCGGGATGACACCGCCCACAATTTTGTTCTCGAACACGATGCCCGAACCGGGCTCCGCGGGCTCCACGTTGATGACCACATGGCCGTACTGGCCACGGCCGCCCGTCTGCTTGATAAAGCGTCCTTCCACCTTCTCCACTGGCTGGGTGATGGTTTCCTTGTAGGCCACCCGAGGCCGTCCCACCCGAGGATGCACGTTGAACTCCCGGCGCAACCGGTCGATGAGAATTTCCAGGTGCAACTCGCCCATCCCCTCAATAAGGGTCTGTCCTGTAGCCTCGTCAGTGCGCACCCGGAAGGTGGGGTCCTCCTCGGACAGCTTTTGCAAAGCCTTGGCTAGTTTATCCTGTTCCGCGGAGGACTTGGGCTCGATGGCCACGGCGATGACGGGCTCGGGAAAGCGGATGGGCTCCAGGAGGATGGGATGCTTCTCGTCGCACAGGGTGTCCCCAGTAATGACGCTCTTCATCCCCAGCACCGCAGCAATGTCACCGGCCCGCACCTCGTTGATGGGCTCCCGTCGGTTAGCGTACATGCGCAACAGGCGGCCCACCCGCTCCCGCCTCTCCTTAGTGGCGTTGTAGACCATGGTGCCCTGGGTGAGCACACCGGAATACACGCGAATGTACGCCAGTCGGCCCACGTAGGGGTCGGTCACAATCTTGAATGCCAGCGCGCACAGAGGCGCGTCGTCGCTGGCTGGCCGCTCTTCGATTTCCCCAGTCCGAGGATTCTCCCCTTTCACCGGCGGGATGTCCACCGGGGAAGGCAGGTAATCAATCACCCCGTCCAGCAAGGGCTGGATGCCCTTATTCCGCAAAGCGCTTCCACAGAACACGGGCTGGGCCTTATTGGCGATGGTGGCCCGGCGGAGAGCAGCCTTCAATTCTTCTACGGAGATGTCCTCGCCCTCCAGGTACTTCATCATGATGTCGTCATCCAACTCGGCCAGGGCCTCGATCATGGCCTCCCGGGCGGCCCGAGCCTCTTCCTCCAGATCCGGAGGAAGAGGCCCTGTCACAGGCTCCTTACCCAAATCGTCCACCCAGGTAATGGCCTGCATGGTCATGAGGTCGACCATCCCCCGGAAGGTAGACTCTTCTCCAATGGGCAGTTGCACGGGAATGGGGTTGGCCCCCAATCGCTCCCGGATGCTCTCCACCGAACGCTCGAAAGAAGCGCCCACTTTGTCCATTTTGTTGATGAAGCAAATACGGGGCACCCCGTATTGGTCCGCCTGGCGCCATACGGTTTCACTCTGGGGCTCCACTCCCTGAGACGCGTCAAAGACCACGATGCCGCCATCCAGCACCCGCAGGGAACGCTGCACCTCCGCGGTGAAGTCAATGTGTCCAGGGGTATCAATAATGTTGATTTGGTACCCCTTCCATTCCGCGGACACGGAGGCAGCCACAATAGTGATTCCCCGCTCCCGTTCCTGCTCCATGTAATCCGTAACCGTCGTACCCTCATGGACTTCGCCCAGGCGGTGGGTACGACCGGTGTAGAACAGGATGCGCTCCGTGGTCGTGGTCTTCCCCGCATCAATGTGGGCAATGATGCCGATATTTCGGTACTTCTCAATGGGATACTTTCTGGGCATCGCGTCCTTTCCCGTGATCAAGAATGAAATTCATCATACAAAACACTCATATCACATTACCACATCCCAAAACCAGGCACAAAAAAGCGACGCGCTGCCCGCGCGCCGCTTTTCGGGGCGCCGTTGCTTAGAACCTGAGATGGGCGAAGGCCCGATTGGCCTCGGCCATGCGGTGGGTTTCCTCCCGCTTGCGCACCGCTGCGCCCTGTCCTCGAGCCGCGTCCATGAGTTCCGCGGCCAGCTTTTCGGCGAAGCTCTTTCCCTGCCGCGCACGCGCCGCTCGAATGATCCAACGGCAAGCCAAGGCGAACTGGCGATGGGGAGGCACTTCCATAGGAATCTGGTACGTCGCGCCACCCACCCGGCGAGGCCGCACTTCCATGATAGGCGAAGTGTTCCTGATGGCCTTCTCAAACACCTTCAAGGGGTCCTCGCCCGTCTTCTCTGCAATGATGTCAAAGGCCTGGTAGACCAGGCGTGCGGCCACACTCTTCTTGCCGTTCTTCATCACCCGATTGATGAAGGACTGCACATCCACCCGTCCGTATTTCGGGTCCGGCGGAATCTGGCGTCGCTCAGGACGATAACGCCGTGGCATAGGGTCTCCTCCTCACGTCCTTACTTCGGCCGCTTGGCCCCGTACTTGGACCGGGCCTGTCGTCGGGCCTCCACGCCCGCGGCGTCCAAGGCCCCACGCACGATTTTGTAGCGCACACCCGGCAGGTCCTTCACACGGCCACCCCGCACCAGCACCACCGAGTGCTCCTGCAGGTTGTGACCTTCACCGGGAATGTACGCCGTGACTTCCATACCGTTGGTCAAGCGCACCCGAGCAATCTTCCGCAACGCGGAGTTGGGCTTTTTGGGCGTCATGGTCCGTACGACCAAGCACACCCCCCGCTTCTGCGGGCAACCCTTGGGCAAACGAATGCGCTTCCCTTTCAAGGAGTTGTACGTATACAGTAGCGCGGGGGCCTTGGGCTTATCCCGCTTCGGCTTCCTCCCTTTACGCACCAGCTGATTAATGGTCGGCACCGCTACCCTCCTACAATCGTTTTACAGACAAAAAACCCTGTCACCGCAAATCTTGGCGGCAACATCAACATAATGTTTGCAATGTTTCATTGTCTTCGGGCCAGCGCTCACCATTATAGCCGAAGGGAAGAGCATGTCAAGCAAAGGGAGGACTTTTTCGAGAATTTCCCCCGGCAACAAAACAAAAACTCGCACCGCGCCCCAAGCCCCGCAAGGGGGAGGGAACGCGGTGCGGATGGAAAGGGAGGGAAGAGGCTTCAGGAGGGCTCGGCCTGAGAGCCCATCGGGGTCGTGGCCCGAAGAAAACCGGCAAAGAGCAATACCACCCCCAGAAATTCTCCCACATACAGGGCATAAGGGATACCCAAACGGCTGAAGAAGCCACCGAAGGCCGGCATAAGAGCCCCAGCGGCGATGAGCACGTTCCCAACGGCCCGGTGGAGGAGCACCCGCTTCCGCCAGAACAGGAAGGAAGAATACACCGCACCACCCACCAGGGTCACCAGTCCGTACAGGTTGAAGAAGGGGGTCAGCACCCGCACCCCCGGCGTTACAATGGCGTGTCCGCTCAACTCGCCTTCAATCATGAGGCTGGGGTCCAATTGCGCCGTGAACACTTTATACACCGCGTACAGGGAACCCAGAACCAAAATCACCATCAGGGTGTGGGCCACCCGACGACGGGCCAGCAGGTACACCGTACCCTGCCCCAACCAGGCAGCCACCAACACCGCGCCGAACAAATACCACAAGCGGAAGATAAGGGGATGCCATCCAAAGGCCCCGTAGTAGAACTCGCTGAAACCGCCAATCCCGTAGAAAATCAGGCCAATACCCCACAGTAAAAGATGTATGCCCCGACGGCGGGCATACCGACGTAAGACCAAATAGG
The DNA here is from genome assembly GCA_015484985.1 of Anaerolineales bacterium. Taxonomy (GTDB): domain Bacteria; phylum Chloroflexota; class Anaerolineae; order Anaerolineales; family DRMV01; genus S139-71. The sequence goes on from WFUL01000091.1 coordinate 12,025, forward strand.
CGAACACAAAACTCAGGATGAAGGACAGAAGGGGAAGTAAGGTTCGCAACGTCATGAACGCACCTCCTGCACCAACAACATCCGGTGTAGACAACCCAAAAGGACTTTCTCAACGGCCAATCCAACCCAGAATCACGGCCATACTGACGATCACCAGAAACAAGGTGCTACCCAACAACACCACCAGGGCCACTGGAATCAATCGTTCGTAGAGGGGTGGATAACGGCGGGGCGGTACGGATTTCGGCTGGGACATAGGAACTATCCCTCCTCGAC
>WFUL01000092.1 GCA_015484985.1 Anaerolineales bacterium
CTTGCACTTTGCAGGAGGCGCCCCCCATCTCATGGCTCCATGCGCTTCGGTAACCTTTTCATTTGGTGGTCGCTACCCCCTTCGGTAACATTTTCTTTTGACTTGACACGACAAGACCACTGAAGTTTGGACAAAAGCCTGGACAATAGAGTGGGGTGCATGCCAAATGTTGCCGAAATCTGCCGGTCCTTTATGGACCGAAAGTTTGGACCACCTCTGCAGGCGGGCCTTTTCCTTTTGGAACGCACAGGTCTGACCAGGCCCCGGACCCAGACAGACCTGTGCGAAACGCTGGGTGCCTTTCCAAAGCGGCACCACCTTTTCTCCCACTTCGGTAACTTTTGAGTGCACCCCCTTCGCAGGCTTGACAGGTACTTAGGGGGCCTGTAGAATACGGGTTGCGAATGTGGGCCCGTAGCGCAGTTGGGAGCGCACCTCAATGGCATTGAGGGGGTCGCGGGTTCAAGTCCCGCCGGGTCCACCTGGAGGCGCAGACCACCTGCGCCCTAACTTTCTTAGGGGCCCGTAGCGCAGTTGGGAGCGCGCCGCAATCGCACTGCGGAGGTCGCGGGTTCAAGTCCCGCCGGGTCCATGGTCTCTTGACCGGGCGTGGCATGAGCGCCCGGCCTTTTGATAGGGCAGGAGTAGTAGGCCATCCGCCAGCGAGCCGGGGAGGGTGGAAGCCCGGCAAGGCGCCAGCGGAGCGCCGTCAAGGCCGAACTCGCCTGCCCATGCCCGTGCGGTGAACGGTCATCCCGGCCCTGAGCCGCACCGTTCCCCCACGTTACGGGGGCCGAGGGCCGAAGGGAATGCCCCTTCGGAACCAGGGTGGTACCGCGGGAAACCTCCCGTCCCTGAGGGACGGGAGGTTTTTTGGTTGAAAACAATGTGGGTCAAAACCCCAACTTCCCGGGAGGTGTCCCATGCCCAAACCGTATCGCCCTCGCGAAATCGAGACCAAATGGCAGGAGCGCTGGGAAAAGGACGGGATCTATCACGCCGACGTGGACCCCAAGAAACCCAAGCACTACGCCCTCACCATGTACCCCTATCCCAGCGGGGACCTGCATATCGGCCACTGGTACGCCATGGTACCTTCCGACGCGCGCGCCCGCTTCATGCGCATGCGAGGGTACAACGTACTCTTCCCCATGGGCTTTGACGCGTTTGGCCTCCCCGCGGAGAACGCGGCCATCAAACGGGGCATCCATCCCAAGGTGTGGACCTACAACAACATTGAGCGGATGCGCCAGCAACTACGCTCCATGGGCGCGATGTTCGACTGGCGGCGGGAGGTGGTCACCTGCGACCCTGAGTACTACCGGTGGAATCAGTTCTGGTTCATCCAGATGTACAAGCACGGCCTGGTCTACCGCAAACTCGCGCCAGTGGATTGGTGTCCCCGTTGCAACACCACCCTGGCCCGGGAGCAGGTCATCGGTGAGGAACGGGTGTGCGAACGTTGTGGTACGCCGGTCATCAAGCGCAACCTGGAACAGTGGTTCATCCGCATCACCCAATACGCCGAGGAACTCAAGGACTTCTCCCATCTGGACTGGCCCGAAAAGGTCATCAACGCGCAGCGCCAGTGGATTGGTGACCGCTCCGAAGGCGCCAACGTTATCTTCCGCACCGAACAGGGCCACGAAATCGAAATCTTCACCACCCGCCCCGACACTTTGTGGGGCGCCACCTTTATGGTGCTGGCCCCTGAGCATCCCCTGTTGGACGAAATCGTACCCGTCAGCCATCGCATGCAGGTGGAAGCCTACCGCCAGCAGGCGGCCCGCATGTCGGACATCGAACGCACGGCGGAAGAACGGGAGAAGACGGGTGTGTTCACCGGCGCGTACGCCATCAACCCCGTGAACAACGAGCGCATTCCCATCTGGATTGCCGATTACGTGCTCATGACCTACGGCACCGGCGCCATCATGGCCGTGCCCGCCCACGACCAGCGGGACTTCGAGTTCGCCAAAAAGTACGGCCTGGAAATCCGGCCCGTCATCTTCCCCCTGGACGAGGACGGCAACCCCATCCCCCTGGACCCCTCCACCATGACCGAGGCCTACGAAGGTCCGGGCGTCATGGCCAATAGCGGGCCCCTCACGGGCACCCGCATCGTCAAGGCCAAGGGCTGGGACGACCCCGGCATCATGAAGGTCATCGAGTGGCTGGAAGCCCAGGGCATCGGTGAACGGGCGTATCAATACCGCCTGCGGGACTGGCTCATCTCCCGCCAGCGCTATTGGGGAACGCCCATCCCCATGATTTACTGCGAGAAATGTGGCTGGAACCCCGTCCCAGAGGACCAGTTGCCCGTCACCCTGCCCGAGGATGTGGAATGGAGGCCCACGGGGGAGAGCCCCTTGAAATTCCATCCCACCTGGAAGCACACCACCTGTCCTGTGTGCGGCGGGCCTGCCGAGCGGGAAACGGACACCATGGACACTTTCGTGGACTCCTCCTGGTATCAGCTGGCCTATTTGCAGTTGGGGACGCTGGACAAGGAGCCCTTCAACCGGCAGGAGTACGCGTATTGGTTCCCGGTGGACACCTACACCGGTGGCGCAGAGCACGCCACCATGCACCTGCTTTACGTGCGTTTCTTCCACAAGGCCCTGCGGGATATGGGCTTTGTGGACGGACCGGAACCCATGCTCCAATTGCGCTGTCAGGGCACCGTTTTGGGCGAGCCCCGGCCCGGCGATTTCGTGGTGGTGGAGGGCGAATGGACCCAGAAACCCACCGCGATGACCGCCCGCAGCATTCGAGTGGTGCGCCTGTCCCAGGACATCCGTCATCTGGCTCGAGACCAATGGGGCGAGTTCCGCATTGAGGACCGGGCTATTTGGGGTGAGGTTTACTTCCGGGATGAGAAGACGGTCCATGTGCGGGTCAATCCGTACCAACCCGACGAAGGCGACAAAGGCGAGCACGCGCAACTGGTGGTAGTCACGGTCATGCCCGAGACCCAGGTGGAGATTCCCGGCAAACCTGGTGCCGGCCATATGGAATTGACCTACCACCTGGGCGTGGAGAAGATGTCCAAGTCCAAGTTCAACGTGGTGGAGCCGGGGCCCCTGGTGGAGCAATACGGCGCGGACACGGTGCGGGCCTATCTGATGTTCTTTGCCCGTTGGGAGAAGGGCGGTCCGTGGGACAGCAGGGGCATCGAAGGTGTGGCCCGGTGGTTGCGTCGGACCTGGAATCTGGTACATGAATCCACGGAGGCACCCCGGCGCGAGGGTGGTGCGGACCCGGCCAAGGTTCGCCAGTTGCGGTACCACGTACACAGCACGCTGAAGAAGGTGACCCACGACCTGGAGAACTTCGACTTCAACACCGCGGTGGCCGCGCTCATGGAACTCATGAACGCCCTGGGCGACCTGAAGAAGGACCTGATGGGCACCGACGCCTGGGACGAGGCCCTGGACATCTACCTGCGCATGCTGGCGCCTATTGCACCCCACATGGCGGAAGAATTGTGGGTGGAAGTGCTGGGCAAGCCGTATTCGGTGCACCAGCAGGCCTGGCCTGAGGTGGACGAAGAGGCGGCCCGAGCGCCGGAGTTCACCTTAGTGGTGCAGGTCAACGGTAAAGTGCGGGCCCGCATCCAGGTGCCCGTGGGCATCACCGAGGAGGAGGCCAAGCGCCTGGCCCTGGAGCACCCCGCGGTCCAGCGCCACCTGAACGGCCGGGAACCCAAACGGGTGATTTACGTGCCGGGGAAGTTGGTGAACATCGTGGTATAAGGACGGTTTGAGAGTTTGCCATTTATCCCTTGCTTCCGTCCATGGAGGCTGCATAAAGAGGGCGGTCCAGGTTTCGCGCAGGCCTGACCAGGCCCTGAACCGCCGGAGAGAAGAAAATGTTAGGCAGCGGCTTCGCCGCTGCCTAACATTTTCTCTTTCTCCTGCAACTTATTCTCCCTTCTCGATGCGCCGGACAATCTGAGTCATCACCTCATCCACCAACCCCGGACCGTAGTGGGCCAGGCTGTCGTGGGGGAGGACCAGGATAGGCACGTCCAGCCGCAGGCGCTCCCGCAGCATGGCCCGCCAGTGGTCGTCCCGCCGCGCCCGCGTGCGCCTGGGCTCGTACAGGATGAGGTCCGGCGCGCGGCGCCGGGTCTCTTCGTCATCGGGCTGGAAGTACGCGCGTGCCTGGTCCGCGTAAATGTTCTGCAACCCCAGCCAGTGCAGCGCGTCCGTCACGTAGGTCATCCCTCCCGCGGTAATGGGCCCGCCCAGGTCCACTTCCCAATAGACCCGTAAATGGGGCAGGCTTCCTCTCAGGTCCATCAAAAGGGCAGTCAACCGCATGTTCTCCGCTTCTGCCTGGGGAAGGCGGCCCACCACCGCGGCCAGGCACCGCAAGTTCTCCAGAATCCCCCACACCGAGAGGGGCACCGGCAGGGCCACCACCGGATACCCCCGCTCCAAGAGCTGCCGGGTGGTCTCCCGTTGCGCGCCCAGGGTGGTGAGGACCAGGTCGGGTTCCAGGGCTTCCAGCCGGTCCCATACCACCTTGAGGTACGCGCCCACCCGAGGCAGATGGTCTATCCTCCCTTTGGGGCGCTGACAGTAGAGGCTGACCCCGACCAACCGGTCCTCCAGGCCCAGACGAAAGACCATCTCCGTCATGTCGGGCGCGAGGGAGACGATGCGCCGGGGCCGGTCGGGAACCTCCATCTCCACGCCCAGGAACTCGTTGAAGAAGCGCATGGTTCAACCTCCGGTGGGGGATGGAGTGCCGGGTCGGGGCCCCAGAATCGCGGTGCCGATGCGCACCCACGTGGCCCCTTCCTGCACGGCCACCTCGAAATCGTGGCTCATGCCCATGGAGAGGTGGTGCCACCGGCCCTGGGGGAAGCGCCGGGCCAGCCAGTCCCGCAATTTCCGCAATCGGCGGAAGTAGGGCCGGGAAGCCTCGGGGTTCGGGTTCCAGGGCGGAATGGTCATCACCCCCTGAACGTCAAGGTGGGGCATCTCCAGGATTTCCGCAATTTCGTCCATCCACTGGGGCCAAAGAGCCGGGTCCCAGGCAGGCCACCCGTGCTTGCTTTCCTCTCCGCCCACGTTGAACTCCAGCAGCACGGGCAGCACCCGCCCCTCTTGGACCAGCAGCCGCTCCAGGCGGCGGGCGATTTTCAACCGGTCCACCGAATGCATCATATGGAAATGTCGGACCACGATGGAAGCCTTGCGGCGCTGCAGGTGGCCAATCATGTGCCAGCGGACCTCCGGCCGAGCCAGGGCCTGGATTTTGGGCAGGGCCTCTTCGGGGTAATTCTCCCCCAGGTCCCGGGCGCCGGCCTTCACCACGGCCTGCACCTTTTCCAGGGGTTGTCCCTTGGTGACCACCAACAAACGCACTTCCTTGGGGTCCCGTCCTGCAGTCCGGGCCGCGCGGTACAGGCGTTCCAGCACCTGGTGATAGCGTTGGGCGATGTCCTGGGGTGACAGGGTAGAGAAGGTCATGGGCCCCACCTCGTGAACCAGAGGGATGCGCGGTTTGCCGGTGTAATTGTAAACCGGAAGGGGTATGCGTCAGGAAGGGTGTTCGGGCTTCTACGCCGGAAAACGAAAATAGGGGGTGCAGCGGCATCGAGAACGCCGCTGCACCCGGAAGATGACCAAGGCCATGGACGACAGGACTAAAACTCCCGCGTCCACTCGGGGAACCAGCGCTCCACCACCACTTTGGTTTGGGTAAAGAACTCGATGGCGTGGCGGTTTTGGGCATGCAGGTCGCCGAAGAAGCTCTGTTTCCAGCCGCTGAAGGGGAAGAAGGCCATGGGCGCGGCCACGCCGATGTTGATGCCGATATTGCCCGCTTCCACTTTGTGCCGGAACTCTCGCGCCGCGGCGCCGCTGGAGGTGAAGATGCAGGCCATGTTGCCGTAGCTCAGGCGGTTAGCGATACGGATGGCTTCGTCCACATCTTTGGCGTGCATGACACCCATCACCGGGCCGAAAATTTCCGTATTGAAAATCAACCCACCCTCGGGAACGCCATCCAGGATGGTCGGTCGGAGGAAGAAGCCCTTTTCGTAGCCCGGAATCTTAGCCCCGCGGCCGTCCACCAACAGTTTGGCCCCCTCTTCCACGCCCTTCTGGATGAGGGACTCAATACGGGCCTTGCTCTCTGCGGAGATGACCGGACCCATTTCCACGCCCTCGTCTTTTCCGTACCCTACTTTGCGGGAAGTGGCGGCGTCAGCCAGCAAGGGGAGGAATTTCTCCCGGGCCTCCCCCACAGTAATGACCAGGGATGCCGCCAGGCAGCGCTGTCCGGCGTTGCCGTACACACTGTCCGTCACGATGCGCACGGTGAGCTCAGGTTCGGCATCGGGCAGGATGATGAGGGGGTTCTTGGCTCCACCCTGAGCCTGCACCCGCTTGCCCGCTGCGGCCGCGCGTGCGTACACTTTACGGGCCACCGGTGTGGACCCCACGAAGCTCACCGAAGCCACCCTGGGATGGTCGATGAGCGCGGTGGCCACCTCCCCCGCGCCGTTCACCAGGTTCACCACACCTGGTGGGAAGCCGGCCTCTTCGATGAGGCCCATGATGCGTTGCATGGTCATGGGGGTGCGCTCGGAGGGTTTGATGACCACGGTGTTCCCGCACGCCACCGCGTAAGGCATGAACCACATGGGAATCATGGCCGGGAAGTTGAAGGGGGTGATGATGGCCGCCACACCCACCGGCTGCCGAATCATGTACTCGTCAATGCCCCGGGCGATGTCTTCGGAGAAATACCCCTGCATCAGGATGGGGATGCCACAGGCCACTTCGATGTTCTCAATGGCCCGCCGCAACTCCCCCAGGGCTTCTTTCAGCGTCTTGCCGTGCTCGTCAACGATTAAACCGGCCAGCTCGTCCAGATGCTCCTCCATCAGGCGCTTCAAACGGAACAGGGGCTGCACCCGTTCCACCGCGGGCACTTCCCGCCATTCCGGGAAGGATGCCGCGGCCGCCTCCACCGCGGCATCCACTTCTTCGGGCGTGGAGAAGGGTACCCAGGCCAGGGTCTCGGCAGTGGCAGGATTGAGAATCGGCCGACCGTCTTCTGCCCGGGATTCGACCCACCGTCCACCGATGTAGTTCTTCAAGCGACGCATAACCCGACCTCCTCATTGAAGAAAGTTGGAAAAAGAGACATCGGGGTGTGGGGCGACAAAGCCTCCCCACACAACTTCTCTCCCTTATTCTGTGGGCTCCAGGGGCTTCCCGGAGCGTAACCGTTCCAACAAGGCCTGCGCCTGGAGTTGGGCGTTGTAGGTAATGGGCATAAGCAGAAAACGCTCCAGATCTTGAATGGCTTCTTCCCTTCGATCCAGGTGGGCCAGGGCCATGGCCCGGTTGAAATAGGCCGCGGCAAAGTTGGGATCCAGCTGAAGGGTCTTGTCCAGATGTTCCAGCGCCTTGTCATTGTCACCCATTTTTAGGTACAGGGTGCCCAGGTTGAAATGCGCCGCCACACTGTCCGGTGCCAAACTCAAGGCTTTGAGGAAGTCTTTTTCGGCCAGGTCGTACATATCTAGCTGGAAGTAGGCCAATCCCCGATTCAAGTACACCCGGGCATCATCGGTGAGCCCCATTTGGATGGCGGTGTTCAAATCCTCTACAGCCGAGGCAGGACGGTCTAGACTCAAGTACACCGAAGCACGCGCGGCATAGGCCTGGGGAAAGTGGGGTTGCTGCTCCAGAGCTGTAGTGAGGTCCTGAAGGGCCTCCTCAAAGCGTTCCATCTGAGTGTACACCAGGGCCCGGTAATAATAGGCCTGGGGAGCATCATCGGGACTGGCCGCGATGGCCACATTGAAGGCCTCCAAGGCGGCGTACAGGTCTCCTGCCTGGGAGCGTTCCAGGCCCAGTTGGACGAAATCTTGCACGATTTGCGCGCGTTGGCTTCGGGTGTCCGTTGCCGTTTTTGCGCGCTGGTAACTCCAAAACAAGAACACAAGGCTTCCCAGGATGAGAACCCCACTCAAAATAGTGAGCAAGATGACCAGCGGTTTGCGACGCATGCACACCTCCCGAGTTCACGAGGAAAGAAAGCGTGAGAGAATATCCCCTTCTGGGGGTAAGGGTGTTTGGAAGAGCCAGGCCACGTCCAGCCAGAAACCGGGGAGAATGCGGCTTTCCAGGCAGCCTTGGGAGAGGCGTTGCACCCGGTAGCGGTCACCCTCCAGGGTGCGGAACTGGTGCTCAGCATGCACCGAGGAATGCATGATGACCTCTTCCCGCACGAATTGCCAGAAGACGTTTTCCGGCGCTTCTTCCAGGTAGCGTTCCAGGCTCCAGCCCAGGATACGAATCAGGTAGGGAGTTTCCAGGGGCCGACGAGTGCGGGCATCCACCAGTAGCGCTTGCATGAAGAACGGCCTCCCTCGGTGGGACGTTTGGTTGTTTCTATCATACCGAAATTCACATACCACGACGTGGTGGGTTTTTAGGGATTAGGGATAAGGAAAAAGCACTTATACGCACCTTTCCCCTTTTCTTCAAGGCGAAGGATCTGAAGTCAGGACACGAGTTGGGACAAAGTGGTGAATTGCTCGGCTTGGAAGACTATCCAGGGTTGCGCATAGGTCTAACAAGGTCCCGGACCGCAGAAAGAGAGGAGATAATGTGGGTAGCGGCTTCGCCGCTGCCTACATTATCTCTTTATTTGCTGGAAGTCCCGTCCCCTGTGAGACCTATGGGTTCAGGGAAAGTACTTGCTACTGAAGGTTTGTCCCTTCTCATGTCCTAACCTCAGGAAGAATCTGTTCGCCATAGAAAAGAAACCCGGGGGAACCCGAATGGGCTCCCCCGGTAGAGGTCATCGGACCAATGGGCTATTCTTCTTCGCCCGCTTTCTGGCGCATGGCCATAGCCCCGATGCCCAGAAGAATGCCCAGCACCAGCGCGCCGATGGCATAGCCCACCGGGATGCCCTGTGGCGGCTGAGTCGGCACTTCTGCCGGGGCCTTGACGGGCATTTCAACCGGCGCCTTGCCCATTTCCTCGAGTTTCTTCTCCAGTTCCTTGACCTTCTCTTGAGCGGCCTTGCCCTGCACTGCGTCGCGGAGGAGTTGGTTCATTAGGTTGATATGCTCTTCGTTGGAGATGGCCCGGCCATAGGCCGCCACCACCTGGTCCGTCCAGAAGGCAGGGTCCACCATGTTCTGATGGCAGCCCATACACACGCCTACCCGCTCCATCTTGGTGCGCATGTCAGCATCCAGCGGGCGGGAGGCTGGCCAGTGCTGGCCCACGGTCATGAGTTGTTCACCGGTCTCGGGGTCAACCACCTGACTCCAGTCCATAGGCAGATCGGGGATGGGCTGAATCTGCACCTGGGCCTTTTGCGGCACCACGTTGCCCTCACCGTCCAGCAAGTCGATGTACCGAGGCTCGGTATAGCCTTGCAGGAAGATACCCCCCTGAATGCCATACCCCAGGGCCTTCTCACTGCTGTGACAGGACTCACAGCGACGCGCTTTAAGGCCCACGGTGTGAGGTTGGGCCGGAGCCATGTCGATGCCCCGTTGCCCCTCGGCCCCTGCACCTTCGGTATTGGGCGGCGTACGGCCAATCTTGTTGTGGACCAGGGTGGTGCCATCCGGCCCAATCACTGTGTACACCACCTGGCACCCAGGGATGATGGGCGTCACCCGCCCTTCACCGTTGATGCCCAGGATGGGGTCCTCCCATCGCAGGTAGGAACGGCCTTCCGAAGCCTTTCCAGGTTGCTTGGCCGTGTTCAGGCTGAACTGGAGATGGCGCACGTTGCCGCCCGCGTCAATGTATTGCTGCGCGGTGGCCAGCCAGTCCGTGGATGTCTTACCTTCGGTGTAATCCACCACAACATGGCAACCGTAACACTGGGGCGCCCAAGAAGCGTGACAGGCATAGCACTCCAGTTTCTCCATGTGGGCACCAATCTTGTCCATGGCCACTTCGCTGTCCGGGGACACCCAAGTACCTTCTTCCTTGATCTTCTTTAGCAACGGTACTTCGAAATCCTTGCCTGTAGCGGAGTGCAAGATGACCTTGTCTCCGTCTTTGACCACGTTGCCAAAGGGATTACCACGCGCGGTGAGAAGGTAACCGTCCTTGGGCTCGTACACTTTGCCAAAGGCAGCAATGTTGTAGGGCAGGGTATCGGTCAACCCACGAGGCTCCTCAAAGTTCAGGCCCGCCGTCTTGCCCAACTCTTCCTCTTGGAAGCCCAGGGGGAGCTCCCAGGGATAGGCATCTGGCGTGCCGTGGCAGTCGGCACACTCGATTTCTACCTGGGCCAGCGTGGTCCCGAAAATATTGCCGTCACCGTGCATGTCGACACTGGTGTGGCAGTCCTGACACAAGAGACCGCCGCCCGGGATGCCATCCTTACCCGAATGATGGATGTCGTCCTGGATGAAGAGGTAGACTTTGGTATGCAACGGGGGTTGTTTGTCCCCAGCACCACCCGGTCCAAAGGGCGTACCGTAGGGGAATTCCATGATGCCTTCGTAGCTCACACCAATGCGCTTGCCCCGGTTGTGGCAGGAATTGCAGGTTTCCACCGGAATACCTGTGTAGACCTTGTCCCCCACCTTGACCGGGGACTCCCGGGTGGCCTGGATGGTGTGCACTAACACGTGTCCGGGCTCGTCCTTGGGGATGGTGGGGTCGTTGCCTTCGTAATAGCCTTCGTTGCTGTAAGGCATATGGCAGGCCGAACATCCCGTGCCTCGCCAGTCACCCCGCTTGGCCCGAGGGGGCACCCCGACATGACAGCGCTGGCAGTCGCTGCGCAGGTAAGTGAAGGCCGCCCACTCTGGATTCTTAACGATTTCCTCCACCGAAGGCAAAGGCAGGGCTTCCAGCTTCTCGGGGAACTGGTCGGGAAAGGCTTCGACCAGAGCCTTCATGTAGGCTTTATAAGTATCCGTGCCAAAAATGGGTTCAGGTCCGTCGGTGTCTTCAATCTCGTAGTTTCCATAACGCACCTTGTGCACCTTTTCCGGATCCAGACCATACTTGCCGCCAAAGGCGCCGAACGCCCACAAAGTGCCCTGAATTTTTCCCGCTTCAGTATTCATTAATGACTTTTGAAGGGCCTCAACGTACCCCGGATGGCACTTACCACAGGTCTTGTCGGCAATCCACAGGTTTCCCGGGTCGGGGTAGAAGCCCTTTTCGGGATTGTGCGCCGCTTGCTTGGCCTCCTCGTAATTGGGGTCCTCCGGGCCTTCCACGGTGACGGTAGGATCTCCACCATGGCAGGCCGTACATTCCCCCATGGCCTGAATCTGCTGCATCATCCGACTATCCCGGGGGCGGATGTCCTCGATGCCCTCATGACACGACAGACACCCTTCCCCCGTCTGAGCTTGGGCAGTCTGCCCTTCCGAGGCCCAAGCTAACCCCGTCAGGGCCAATCCTCCCCACACCAAGCCCACCACAGCGAGTGCGAGTATCCCCCCCCACACCACACGTCGCATATACCCACCTCCGGACAGGGTAGATTGTTTGAATTTTACTGAACCCCCTCACAATTGACAAGATGGATTGTGCCTTTCCTTGTCCGTTTCCTTTTTCAATGTGACAATACATGACAAATATCATGTCTTGCGGGCCCGGAAAGAAAATCTATGGGTGAGGCGGCTTCACCGCCCATCCATTGATTTTCTTCACTCGCGGTTCTACCCTCGGAGAGACCTACGCGAAACGGCAGAAACCTCCCCATAATTCAGAGTCTGCACAAGGATATGGAGCAGAAGGAAGAGGGGAATGGACATAAGTCCGTATAACCCAATGGCCGGCTTGCCCTCGGTTCCGAACTTCGTTCCATTGCTCCATTTTGTGGAAGAAAAGGTGCTGCACTTCAAAGAACCAGCCAGCGCACCTGGTAGGGAGCCAGGGAAACACCTTGCGTGGAACGGATGGTTTCGCCGCTAAGCACGTCTCGCCACACACCTGCCAGTTCGGGCAGGACATACCGTTGGGGATGGTCCCGCACCGAAATCAGGGCCACCAGGGTGCTCGTGCGGCCCGTTCGTTTGAGGGCGAAAACCCCCGGACCCAAATTCAACACCTCTTGTGGGGCTTGGGGGTGGAAGGCGTCCAGGGTCCGACGCCACTGCAGCAGACGCCGGTAGCCCTGGTAGACCCGGGCATGGAGGGAAGAGGAGGCTGCGAACATGTCTTGCAATTTTTCCCAGGAGAACTTCTCCCGGTTGATGGCCCGGTGATAGCCCCGCTCTTCCACACAACGCAGGCAGTTCCGTGCCCCAAAAAGGCTGGGCAGGTAGATACCCGGCACCCCGGCCAGGGTGAGCATCACCGCCTGGGAGGCCAGGAAACGCTCTGCATCCAAATCCGTGGGATGGGCCGGGTCGTTCAGGGCGTCGTACCAGGTGATGTTGAGTTCGTACACCTGCCGTCCACCGTCAGGGAGGGCTTTGTACGAGAGGCGACCGCCGTGACGTCGCGTGGTCTCGTAGAGCCGTTCCAGGCCCCGGGAGGAAAGCCAGCCGTGAGCCGGCGTGACCCCAATGCCGTCGTGGGAAGCCAGGAAGTTGAAGAACGCGGTCTGGGGGCCGGGGGTTTCCAGGGTGGCGGCCCAGCGGGTGAGGATGGATGCATCTCCCGTGAGGAAGGCGTGCAGGGTGAGGGGCGGCAGGGTGAAGTTGTACACCAAATGGGCCTCATCGGTGCCGTCCCCAAAGTAGGCCACGTTCTCTTCGTGGGGAACGTTGGTCTCGGTGATGATGCGCACCCAGGGGGCCACCGCGTCTACCACCGCGCGGAAGACCTTGACCAGGGCGTGAGTCTGGGGCAGGTGGATGCAGGGGGTGTAGGGCTCCTTCCAGGCGTAGGCCACCGCGTCCAGGCGGATGACCCGCGCCCCATGGGCGATGTAGTGGAGCAGGACCTCGATCATGCGCAGGAGGACCTGGGGGTTGTGATAGTTCAGGTCGATTTGGTCGGGGCTGAAGGTGGTCCAGACGTACCGACGGCCCTGGGTGGTTTCCACCGGGGTGAAGAGAGGTGTGGTTCGAGGACGCACCACGTGGGCCCAGGCCGGGTCATGGGGGTCGTCCACCACGATGAAGAAGTCCCGGTACCGGGGGTCGCCTCGTACAAAGGCCTGGAACCATGGATGCTGGCGGGAGACGTGGTTGAGGACCAGGTCCACCATCAGGTGGAAGGACCGGGCAATGGCCTCCACGTCGTGCCAGGTTCCCAGGTCCGGCCGCACCTGGAGGTAGTCGATGACAGAAAAACCGTCGTCGGAGGAATAGGGGAAGAAGGGCAAAATGTGCACGCCGTTCACGCCCGGTTGAGCGTAGTCCTCCAGAAAGCGACGCAATCCCTGGAGTTTCGGAGTCGTCGTTTCAGGGGGAAGCACGTGGTCACCATAGGCGATGAGGAAGACGTCCTCCTGAGAGAACAAGGGCCGCTCCGGGGCCCAGCGTTTCAGGCGGGGCCGCCAGACTTCCAGGCTTCGTTGCAACTCGGGCCAGAATTCCTCAACCAGAGAAGGGCCATACAAGAATTGAAGCAAATCCAACAAGCGCGTGTCAGATTTCATAAGGCTCTCTCGTCGCCTTTTTTTCGGAGCCTTTTCCGTCACGCAAAGGGCCTTGAAGTACCCGGGTCCACGGCCAGGTATGCATGGTGGGGATGACGGAATAAGCGGTGAAGTCCAGGTGCAGGGGGGTGATGGACACATACCCCTGGGTCACCGCGCCGATGTCCGTGCCCGGTTCGGGAATGCCCGTAGGGGCTTCTCCACCAATCCAATAGTAGGGCATACCACGCGGGTCCTCACGGCGCTCCAGCCGGTCCCGGTATACCCGCAGGCCCATGCGCGTCACCTGGACGCCTTTGATGTTCTCCAGGGGACCGTAGGGGATGTTCACATTGAGGTAGATGCCCGTGGGCAGGTCCTCCCGATGTTCCAGCACTTGCTGGATGACCCGGCGGGCCACCACGATGGCCGCGCGGTAATCGGGGGAGCCGCTCAAATCCTCGGGGGAGTGCAGGGAGAAGGCCACGCCCAGGATGCCGGAAATCGCGGCCTCCATGGCCGCGGTCACCGTGCCCGAGTAGGAGACGTCGTACCCCAGGTTGGCCATGGGGTTGATGCCCGAGACCACCAGGTCCACGGGCTTTTCCAGCAGGCCCAGCAGGGCCAGGGCCACGCAATCGGAAGGCGCGCCGTCGGAGGCCAGGGCCCGGGTGCCGTCGGTCAGGCGCACCTCCCACACCCGCAGGGGGCGGTGCAGGGTCTTCACATGGCCCGACGCCGACCAGTTGCGGTGCGGGGCCATGATGCTGTATTCCACCTCGGGGATGCCCCGAACCGCCTCCACCAGGGCCAGCAGGCCGGGGTGAAACACGCCGTCGTCGTTGGTGATGAGAATATGGGTCATGGGTACTCCTCTTCGTCACAAAGTCAACCGCAGACCGATTCAACCACCTGCCTCCACGATTTCCCGGTACCGCTTCCACACCTCCGGCGCTTTGGCCCGGGCCTCTTCCAGAATCGCCTTCTCGTCCAGGGTGAGCACCCGGCGATC
>WFUL01000093.1 GCA_015484985.1 Anaerolineales bacterium
CCTTCTGGGGTTCGGGTTGCAGCGCGTTGTCCGCGGGCTCGATGTCGTTCCAGGGGAGTTTGCACAGGCCGTGGAGGCTGAACCAGGTGCGCCACATGGGGAAGTAGTGCAGGGCCTCGGCCTTGTCTTCGAAGGTGGGAATCTGGTTGTTCACCATGTCCATGAAGATGAGCCAGGCCTCGTCGTGCTGAGCGCCCTTGTTCGCGATGCCGTAGCCACCTTGCTGGGCCAGGGATTCCTTGGTCACATAGAAGGAAAACTCCATACCCTTGGCTTCCATGCCGATGTCGTTCATGAAGTCCAGGTCCAGGCCGTAGACCTCATGGAAGAACTTTTTCATCCAGCGCACGCCCTGGCCCACAATGAGGCCGAAGCCTTCCCCGCGGGCGATTTGGTGCAGCACTTCCAGCACCGCATCGGCATTGCCCCAGGTGAGGTCCAGGCCGCCCGTGTGTTCCTGGGTCAGCATCCCCCGCTGGTAGAGTTCCATGACAAAGGCCATGGACGCGCCGAAAGAGATGGTGTCGATGCCGTAGGTATCGCAGTAGAAGTTGATTTCCAGCACGGCCATGGGATCGAAGATGCCCAGGTTCGCTCCCAGGCCGGCCGCGTTCTCGTATTCCGGCCCGTCCACCAGCACCCGGTGCCCCTTGAAGGGGCCGGTGCGCAGGAGGAAATTGTCCACACCGTGGGAACAGGACAGTTGGCATCCATAATGGCACCCGTCGGGCACGCCCTGGGTGAACAGGGACATCCATACGGGTTTGGAAATCTTGGCGGCCTCCGGATGGGAACCGTACTGCCAGTTGTGCACCGGCAGGAGGTCGTAATCGTTCATGATGCTGACCAGGTAGGGCGTGCCCACCTTGCGCATCTGGTTCTGCTTGTCGTCCAGTTCCCAGATTTCCTTGTTGATGCGTCGGCTGGCCTTCTTGATGAGTTCCGGCTTGGCCGGGTTATTGCTGAAGGTGTTCCAGCCCTTCTTGCGTACCACGATGGCCTTGATACGCTTATCCACGAACACAGTGCCGCTGCCCCCACGCGCGGCCTGCTTGTAGCGCACCTTCTTGCGCTTGGGATCGTACCAGGAAAAGTTGAGCATCCCATACCGGGAATGTTTTGCCCCCGGTCCCGCGGCCACCACGGAGACGCTGCGTTTATCGTTCTCGTCTTCTGCGTACATCTCGGTGAGGATTTCAGCCAGAAGATGGGCATAAGGGGCTTCCAACCAGGCCTGTTCGATGATGACTTTGCCTTCTTCACCGTCAATGACGATGATAACGTCCCGGTCAGCCTTGCCGGTGATTTCCAGGGCGTCGAAGCCCGCGCCTTTCAGCAAAGGACCGAACATACCCCCCACATTACTGTCTACGATAAGTCCGGTCAGAGGAGACAGGGTGACGACCGTGGACTTCCCCGTGCCTGCGTAGGAAAGGGTCCCGCAAATGGGTCCGTTGGCAATGATGAGGGGGTTCTCCGGGTCGTCCCACTGGGTATCGTCCTTCACCGCGTTCCAGGCCAGCCACAGGGCAAAGCCTCGCCCTCCAGTGAATACCTCCTTCATTTGCTGGGTGACCGGACGCTCCTCAATGGTCATGGTGTCCAGGTTGATGTGCAGGGTGCGGCTGGCATATCCCCGGTCCACCGGTCGCACCTCGTACCGATACTCGGCCAAAACACGGTGGTGTTCCTTCAACACATCCACGGGAATAAACGTCGTGGCCATACCACGTCCTCCTCGAAGGGTTTTATGACAAGGGGCTTTTGTCAAATTGTACCGGAAAAGCCGGGGTTCCGGGAGGGTAGAGGAAAAAGAAGAGGAACGCATCTCATCTTTGGGGCCATCTTGTCTGTTTCCATGGGGAATGTTATCCTACCCTTGACCAAGAGGACGCGTCGATGTCTG
Source organism: Anaerolineales bacterium (assembly GCA_015484985.1). Lineage (GTDB taxonomy): Bacteria > Chloroflexota > Anaerolineae > Anaerolineales > DRMV01 > S139-71. The sequence continues at coordinate 1,907 of WFUL01000093.1, forward strand.
TGGGGAAGGTTACATGGACCCCGTTGAGATGTGGCGTTATCGCCTGCGTTTTCTCTTTCTTCTCCTCATCGTGGTCACCCTGCCGGGGTATTGCATTGGATGCTGGGCGGTTTGGAACGCGCCGCGCCGTCCTCAAACTACGCCCACCACGCCAACCATGACCCCCACGCCCACCATGACGGCGACCTCAACACCCGTCTGGTGGTTGTTGACCCCCAGTTCCACACCCGGGACACCGTCCCCCACGGTGACCATGTCTCCCACGGTGACCCGCTCCCCCACCCCAACCGAAGCGACTACCC
>WFUL01000094.1 GCA_015484985.1 Anaerolineales bacterium
ATGTTGTAGGCCATCACCGGCAGCATCACGTTGAGTTCGAAGTCGCCCAGGGCCCCACCCCAGGTAATGGCTGCATCACAGCCGAAGACCTGGGCGGCCACCATACGCACCGCTTCTGGGATGACCGGGTTCACCTTCCCCGGCATGATGGAGGATCCGGGCTGCAGCGCGGGCAGGCGGATTTCCTGCAGGCCGGCGATGGGTCCCGAGTTCATCCACCGCAGGTCGTTGGCGATTTTCATCAGCGAGGCGGCCACCACCTTCAGCTGTCCGCTGAGCTCCACGATGGCGTCCTGGGCTGCCTGGGCTTCGAAATGGTTCTCGGCCTCGCGGAAGGGGTGGCCCGTGAGGCGGCTGAGGGCCTCGGCCATGCGACGCCCGAATTCTGGATGCGTGTTCACGCCCGTACCCACCGCGGTGCCGCCGATGGCCAGCTCGGCCACCCGGTCCAGCGTGGCTTTCACTCGCTCGATGCCCAGCTCGACCTGCCGGGCCCAGCCGGAAATCTCCTGGCCCAGGCGAATGGGCATGGCGTCCATCAGGTGGGTGCGGCCTGTCTTGACTACATGGTCCCAGGCCTTGGCCTGGTCCACCAGCACCTGGTGCAAATGTTCTAGGGCGGGGAGGAGGTGCTCCACGGTTTCCGAGTATGCCGAGACGTGAATGGCCGTGGGAATCACGTCGTTGGACGACTGGCCCATGTTCACATGGTCATTGGGGTGTACCGGGTCCTTGGTACGGCGCACACCGGTGAGGATTTCATTGGCCCGGGTGGCAATTACTTCATTGGCGTTCATGTTGGTGGACGTGCCGGAACCCGTCTGGAAGATGTCCAGGGGGAACTGGTCGTCCCACTTCCCCTCCGCTACCTCTTCCGCGGCCTGCATGATGACCTTCGCCCGCTCTTCATCCAGGAGCCCCAAATCCCGGTTGACCTTCGCGGCCGCGTACTTGATGAGGCCCAGGGCCCGAATGAAGGGGCGGGGGAAGCGCAACCCGCTGATGGGGAAGTTCTCAATGGCCCGTTGGGTCTGGGCTCCCCAAAGGGCATCCGCGGGCACCCGAACCTCACCCAAGGAATCCCGTTCGATACGGTATTCACCGGACATAGGTCACCTCCAGGTTCGACCGTGGATGGTTTCGGCAGGTCTTCACCTTCCAGGTTATACCAAAGGCTTGTTTATTCAGCCCAGAAAAATCCTCCTCTTTGCCCGTTTTACGTAAGACATGAAGTTTGTCATGAGGGGTTGCGTTGCTGGCGCATACCTTTATTTTGCAAGATCAAGTTGAAATAAAGTGGATGCAGCGGCGAGCCACCGCTGCATCCACTTTGTTTCCCTTCCTACAGGAAGATCATGTGAACAGCGCGAAGTTGCTGCCCACATGATCTCTCCCATCAATCCACGAAGCGGTACTTGAGCAAGGTCCAGATAGCGATGATGCCGTCCCGGGCCCGGATTTTCTTGCCCTCTTCGTAGGTGCGGGGGTTGAAGGCAATAGGGACTTCGAAAATCCGATATCCCCGTTTGAGGACTTTAGCGGTGAATTCGGGCTCGAATTCGAATCCCCGAGCGTGCAGGGGCATGTCCTGCACCACTTCCCGACGGAAGACCTTGTAGCCCGTTTCCATATCCGAGAGGATGGTGTTGAACAGGATGTTGGTGATCAGGGTGAGGATCTTATTGGCCACCATGTTCCAAAACAGGATAGGGCGGCGTGGCGCACCCAAAAAGCGGGAGCCGTACACCACATCAGCCAAGCCTTTGCGGATGGGTTCCAGCAGGATGGGGTAATGCTCGGGGTCGTATTCCAGGTCCGCGTCCTGGATGATGATGACGTCTCCGGTGACGTGCTGGAGCGCGGTGCGCACGGCCGCGCCCTTGCCCATGTTCCGGGGATGGTAGATCACCTTGAGGTTGGGGATGTCCCCCTTAGCCTCCAAATTCTGCAAGATTTCTCGGGAACCGTCCGTGGAACCGTCGTCCACGACCACGATTTCGTGGGGGATGTTGGTCGCGGTCACGCGGTGCAGGATTTCGGTGACGGTGTCTTTTTCGTTGTAGACAGGGACGATGACGCTAATTTTCATGGATACAAGTACTCCTGAAGTGGAGGATTAGGTTGACAGGTGCTGCCATTGGAGCACCATGCGTCCCAGGCGAATGCGCGCCATGGAAGGCAGGGGAAAGGGCCGGTGGGGTTGCAGACGAATGTGGTCCACCCAAGTGCCGTTGCTGGAGTCCAAGTCCGTCAGATAAGCCCGGCCATCAGGGGAAATTTCCAGTAAAGCGTGACGTCGGGAGACACCTTCCATATAGGCACCGTAAGGAGAGAGGTCGATGAATGTAGCACCCTGGAGAGAGGCCGTGCCTCGTCCCCGTCCGAGCAGCCAACGTCCCGGGCCTTCCAGGGTCAACGTGGCCTGGGAGGAGAGCACGGAGAGTTGTCCGGTAAACGACGTGTTGTACATGTCCTCGGCCATGGAAACCAGCGGACCGCCGCATTCTTCACAGAACAGGAGGCCTTCGATTATAGGTGCTCGACAATGGGGACAAACACTCATTCGTTCACCCCTCATCCTCAATTACGCGGCGTTGCGCCTGCGAAGAATGGGCAAGAGCAAGCGTCGCGTGCCGTATTCCAGACGTTTTTCTCCCTCGGCGGTCAACATGGCCCGGTCCCGTAAGACGTTGATTTCATGACGTACTGTTTCTGCCATCTGGATTTCACCCGCGCGAGTGAGGTGGTGGGCCAGGGCTTGCAGGTAATGCTGGGCTTTACGGGGCCGTCGTTCCCGCAAGGCTTTCCGCGCTTTTTCTTGCAAACGGTGCCACGACAGGCGCTGGACGGCGTCGATCACCTCTCGGGATGGGGTATAGGAGCGTACATCTTCCACAGTGACCACTGGGCGCTCGAATGTCTGGGTGTGGGACCATACCCGGCCATCCGGGAGGTAGGCCCGGATGGTGCTCCGCAAATGGATATGGTGACGGAGGGATAGGGGGCGGATGACGTCCCATTCCCAGAGGATCTGCCACCATTCTCCCGGCATCAGGGGACCCAGGGCAATGGTGCTCGTGCCGGGTGGGTAGTAACCGATATCCGGAGCCATGCGCACGATGGTGCGCACCTGGATTTCCGGCGGTACTTCCCACTCCAGATAAGCCGCGAATACGTAGGCCCGCCGCAGGCGCACGACGCGCTCCTGCAACGCCTTGCTCCCTTCGTCATCGTCATGGACGTACGTGACCATACCTCCTGTCGAGGTGGCCAGTTGCTCCAGGAATGCCTCATCCCAATCCGTGCCCAGGCCGAAGGCGTCAATGAGGAGGTGTTCTTTTTGGAGGGTGGGAAGCCATTCGAGAACCACGGGCTGGTCGTAGGCCCGACCGTCGGTGAAAAAGAGAAGCCAAGGTAGGGTATCGCGCGGGCGCTGGTCGAGTAACTGTTGGGCCAATCGCAAGGGTGGCATGAACTCTGTGGCCCCCTGGGGGCGAAGGCGTCTGAGGGCCTGTAAGGCAAGGGGGGCGTTCCCCGGACGAGGGGGGACCAGGAGTTCGGCCCGGTCGTCAAAGGCGATGAGCGCTACGATATCCTGGTGGCTTAACATAGGCAGGACTTGGGACAGAATGCGACGTAGAAGTTGTAACGACCTCCCTTGCATGGATGTGGAGCGGTCGATGACCAAACAAAGAAACAGGGGACGTTCAGGGTCCCGGGTGGACGGTGCGGGTGGACGCCATCGGGTGAGAGCGTAAAAACGTTGAGGAACCAGGTCCTCCACCGGCCCCGGACGGCTGTACAGCGTCTCGACATACCAATCTCGTTCTAAGATCGGCGCCGTTTCGGGAGCTGATGGCTTGGACGAGGTCTCAGGGGATGAGGTGATGGGAATAGTGGGTTCGTCCTCCTGAGTCGTTGGAGATTCGGGATGGAGGGTCACTCCTCGTAGGTGTCGCCATTGCTGGTCGTACAGAGCACGACGCTTGGGGTCCAATAGGGTTTCTCGCGCCTGGACCAACAAGCGGAAGTGCTCTTGGGCTTCGGGGTCCGGATTCAGGTCAGGATGATACTTCCGAGCCCGAAGGCGAAAGGCTCGTTCAATTTCCTCCCGAGATGCGTTTGGAGGAAGTCCCAGCAACTCATAAAAGTCAATGAAATCTTTTCCACTCATAACGTTTTGGATAAGTCCAGGATAAATAAGTAAAAAACACAGCGTTTTGGAGAAGATTACGCCAATACTGAAGTATACGACGGGACGCGCTGAATGACAACTGCTGTGATGTTGTCGTGTCCTCCTGCTTGCTCGGCTTCGGCGACCAGGATATGGGCGGCTTGTACCGGATCGCCTCGATAGGATCGGAGGATGTCGGCGATGCGGGACTCGGGAACTTCATCCCATAAACCATCGCTGCACAAGAGGAGCACGGATCCTGGAGGGAAAGTGCGGGTATGGATATCTGGATTGAGGGGCTCTGTCTGTCCCAGGGCCTGGTAAAGCATGTTGCGATGAGGGTGATAAGCGGCCTCCTCTTCGGTCAGATCGCCCTGGGCTACCAGGCGGGCAACCACCGTGTGGTCCACGGTCAAGCGTTCGAGGGTGCCCTGGGGCGATAGATAATAGGCCCGGCTGTCGCCCACGTGGACGATGACCAGACGCTCTCCCCAGAGGAGGGCTGCGGTCAGGGTGGTGCCGCCTCCCAGGGCCGTAGTTTGGACCCTTCGGTTGGTGTGTTCCAGCGCGGCCTCCAGGGTCGGTAGGGCTTCGGGTGGGGGTTGGTGCCAGTCGTCTAACCATGGGAGAAAGAACGTTTGCATAAGAGTTTGAGCGAAGGTATACACCGCGTGTTGACTGGCCAGTTCGCCATGGCTATGCCCTCCCATGCCATCGGCGACGATGAAGAGACCACCCCAAAAGGCCTGCTGGCTTCCGGCTCCGGTGAAGGTCCAGATGAAGAGGGCGTCTTCGTTGTTGGGACGCAAACGGCCAGCCGATTGGGCCACGCCTACCCGCAATTGGGGGGGATATACGGCCCAGGCTTTGGGGGTTTCTGAAACCTCTTGAGGTTCTGTAGGCGAAGTTTCTCCCGGGGATAAGGGG
>WFUL01000095.1 GCA_015484985.1 Anaerolineales bacterium
CGCACGCGAGAACGCCAGCTCCTCTCCCTGGGCCAGCTGGCCAAAAGCGTCATGGAACTGCCCAAGCTTTCCGTGCTCCTTCCCCGGGCCATGCGAGAAGTAGCCATCGCGACCAACGCCAATCGTTCCTGGCTGGCCGTGCGCGCGCCCAAACAGCCTACCCTGCGCCTGGTGGCCTATTACAACCTGCCCGCCAACTTCGTGGAACAGGCCCGTCAGCGCTGGCAGGACGGGGTGAGTTCCCTGGTGTTACTTTCGGGCGAAACCCTGGTTCTGGACCATAAGGCCCTGCAACGTTTCCCCCTACGGGCCCTGGGAAAAGCCGCCATCCTCACACCCATCAAACGCGGCCTGGAGGCCTTCGCTATCCTGGGCGTTCTGCGCACCCGAGACCATCCTTTCACGCCCGATGACCAGTTGGTGCTGGAAATCGCCGCAGGCATGCTGGCCGGGGCCTTGGTGGCCGGAGGTATGTACACCGAATCCCATGGATAGCCTCGGCCCAGAAAGCCATTGGGAGCAAAGAAGAAGGGCCGACGGCGGTCGGCTGACCGCCGTCGGCGGATTTTGGTCCCGTGCCCGGTCAGAACTGCGTGAGATATACGGATAGCACGAAGCGGGCCCAGGACCGCAGAGGAGGCCGACGGCCGACCGCTGACGATGGAGAATGGGTATTATTTCTCAACCTGGGGCCTCAAGGTCGTCGTCCATACACGGACGGCCCCGGCCCGTTGCAACGCCTGTCTGATTCCTGCAGCCTTCTCTGGAGGCACCAGGGCAATTATATTACCGCCACCACCGCCGCCCGAGAGCTTCGCACCCCAAGCACCCGCTTCCCGGGCCGCGAACACCACGCGCTCCAGCACGGGATGGGACACGCCCAGGCTCCGCAACAACTCGTGGTTCTCGTCCATCAAACGCCCCAACTCCTGGGCACTCCCCTGAGCCAAAGCCCGGCGCCCCTGTTCCACCAACGTACCAATGGCCCTGAAACGGGCCTCATACCCGGTTTTATCCCGCAGCCACCCTTCTCGCACACGCGCCACCGTGTCTTTGGTGGATGCTGGGACGCCGGTATCCCCGATGAGGAGGACAAAGGTTCCCCCTACCTCCAAGGGCTCCGGGGGATGGCCTTTTCGGAAATATCCGGGCCGGGCAAAGGCCACCGTGGTATTGTCCACGCCCGAGGGCGTGCCATGGTGGATTTTCTCCACCTCATAGGCCAGGGCGCTGATGACCTCCGGAGGCAGGTCCTTCCCCAAGGCACGGGTCAGCGCCCGAATGAGGGCCACGGACACCGCGGCACTGGACCCCAAGCCCGCGGCCATGGGAATGGTGGCCTCGACTCGGACCTTAAGGGGAAACGGAGGGGGCCCGGCGGCTCCCAGCGCCTGGGCCACGGCCACCCGTAAGGGATGGGTTGCAGGAAGGGAGGATACGGGTACATTTCGCAACTCGACCTGAGGCGCGTCCAGAACCACCTCCCCCGGCTGTCCCGCGGGAAACGGAACCACCTCGGCCCGGGCCTCCACACCAAACACCGGAATGGCCAGGGCAGGCTGACCGTACACTACCGCGTGCTCCCCCATCAAGATGACCTTCCCGGGTACCCGAACCTGAGCCAATACCTTCTCCTCACGCATGGGCGACCCCTTCGGCCTGTGGGGCTCGGACAACGTCATAACGTCCACGCATCCTCAGCCCAGGTTCGCACGCCGTCGTGGAAGCGAACCTGAAGACGCGGACCATCCGACCATTCGATCCTTACATGGACCACCTGGGGCTCCCACAAAGGCGGCACCCGCACCCTCAAGGCCTGGATGTGGGGCAGGGAGACCCAGCGGAAAGGCCGCCACGTTCCCCAGGGCCGATGGCCGGGCGACATAGCCCCCACGCCAATCTCCCACACCGTCACGGGAACGCCGTCCGCATTGAGTTCCGCTTCCACCACCCAGCCGGCTTCCAGACCATGGCTCAAGAAAACCACCCCCTGCACCTGACGGGCCGCCACCACGTGCAACAGGCGCCGCAGGGCATTGACATCCTGCAACCAGAAGTCCCCGGCCCCCCGGGCGAACACCGCGGCCGGCGTCACCACGAACTTCAACGGGTACGCGGTCTGGACCGACGCCAGCCAGCCCTCCAGGGCCTGCCACTGTTCCGGATGCAACCAGCGGCGGCCCAGACGTCCGACGACCCGGTGCGTGTGTATGTCCAACACCAGAAAAGCGGCCGCGCCGTAGGTAAAGGCATACCCAAAGTGCCCCCGGTCCGCGGGCAACACCAGGGGACGCCCCAGGTCTTCCACACCTTCGGGAGGCATGAGCAGGGGCGGGCTGATTTGACCCAGATGCTCCCAGTAAGCCTGCATGGCGGCCACCACCCGACGTCGCGACAGGCTCTGGACCTCCCCAGGCATGCGTCGCAATCGTCGCAGCAGGCGCAGCCGCCACGGCAACCGAGCCTCCGTGCGGTCCACATCGGCCCAGGACCATCCCCAGTCCACCACCCGATGACCCCAAATGGCGAACACCGGCATCCGGGCGAACACACGGCGCCAGGCTTCGGACGCCCAGGCTTGCCGGTACAGGGTGCGGTAATCCTCCAGGGCCTCGGGAACACGACCCAGCCCGTTGGCCCGCCAGGCATCGGCGCACACGGGGTTGCCCAAAAGAAAAATGAACCCGCGAGGCTCCGCCACCTCCAGAGCTTTGGGAGAAACCCCCGGGACCTCCGGGAGAAAGGTGGCGCCCACGGAAAAGGCAAAGGACCGAGGCTTCCCCAAAGGCGGTGCCGAGGCGAACCGACCCTGGGCGACCCGTTGTCCGGTCTCCGCGTTCTCCACCTCGTAACGGTACACCGTATCCGGTTTCAAGCCCAGGACCTGGAACACCGCAGTGAACCCGCGTTCCATC
>WFUL01000096.1 GCA_015484985.1 Anaerolineales bacterium
CTCTTGTTCCGAGAGATTCTCGTGGCTCTGCCCGTAGCCACGGAAGAGGACCGGACGCGTGCGCTGGAGCAGGCCCTCGTACTGGCCCAGGGGGAGGGGAAAGGGGCCCGTCTGGTGGCCCTGGTGGTCCGCGTTCAAGAAGTGGGTGATGACCAGGTCCAGGCCATCCGGGAAGATGTGGCTCGTCGGGCCCGGGAGGCCGGCGTTCACCATCGCTTTCTGGAAGCCCGGAGCCAGGATGTGGCCGAGACCCTATGCCACTACGCCCGGTGGGCCGATGTTCTGGTGGTGCCGCTGCAATACCCTCCCCCCGAGCGTCCCTTCTGGGCCCGGTGGCGGTCCGGGTTCCGGAAACTGGTCCGCCTGTGCCCCCGTCCTATCCTGGCCGTTCCCCAGGCCACCCCTTTGCGTCGCTTGCTCGTGGGCTATGACGGCAGTCCTCGCGCGCGAGAGGCCCTGTATTGCGCGGCCTACTGGGCGGCCAAAGTCGGGGGTGCCCTGGCCGTGGTTTACGTGGCCCCTCATGAGGGAACGGTGCTGGAGGAGGCCCGGGCGTATCTGATCGCGCGGGGGGTGAAGGCCGTTTACGTGCACCAGCGGAGCGCCGACGTCGTGGCCGGTCTCATGGCCGAGATGGAAGCCTGGCGGGCCGATGTGGTGCTGGTAGGCGGGTACGGGGCACGGGTCCTGGAACCCGTTATGGGCAGCACGGTGGACGGCCTGTTGCGGGCCCGCCGGGTGCCGGTGTGGATTTTTCCCTAAAACCCTTTTCACCTGTGAGATGAAACTTGAACAAGTTCGGGCTCAAGGGCCATCTGGCCATTAGGTCAGGCAGTCCTGGGTCCGTAGCACCACCCTTCATGTTCCCCATCTTGGTGCAGGGGTTTGCCATAAGGGAGGTGTCTTGGCCCATCCGCATAGGTCTTTCCGGGCCCAGAACCGCGAGGGGAGAAATAAATGGATGGGGCGGCTTCGCCGCCCCATCCATTTATGTTCTTTCCTGCGGTCCCGTGCCCGGTCAGGGCTATCCGTGCAATTGTTTTGCTTTTGGTATAAAGCCACGGGTGGCAACACCAAAAACAGCAAACGGGACGCTTTTATGCGTCCCGTTTGCCCGACCAGGCGGTTCCCGTTTGCGGCCAGAGGTCAACGGCCGTTGACGCGGACGTCTGCTCCGGGGAACATGTCTTTGGCGTTGATTTCCTCCAGAACCGAAGCCGCGGGGCGGAGTTCCTCTTGGGTCATGCGGTTGAGGGGCTTGTCCTCGGGCAGGTTGAGGACCTGGAAGAGGTTCTCCCGCCCCTTGGTCTCGATGTACAGCAACCCGGTAAGGAGCACTTCCCGGCGGTAACTTTCCTCCAGGGCCCGCATGGCCGCGAAGCGGTCCGTGGGGTCGTAGTCCCGGTCCACCTGTTCCAGGACCACGACGGAACCATCGTGCAGACGAATGACCCGCCGCTCGCCCGGCTCCATGGGCTTGTCCAGGAGGATTTCCTCCTCGGGAGGGATGAAGTCCAGCCTATGCAACGGGGCTTCGTGGTCCCGGGCCCACCCGTAGGAGTAATGGGCCGAAGGCTCGTTGTTGAAGGTCACACAGGGGCTGACCACGTCAATGATGGCCAGGCCATTGTGGTGGAAGGCCGCCTTGATGAGGGCTTTGAGTTGCTTGGGGTCTCCTGCGAAACTGCGGGCCACGAAGGTCGCGCCGCCGGCCAGGGCCTCCATACAGATGTCCACGGGCATATAGGGGTTGGTGCCGTGGTGCTTGAGGGTCAGGCCTTTCTCCGCGGTGGGCGCGAACTGCCCCTTGGTCAGCCCGTACACGCCGTTGTTGGCCACGATGTACACCAGGGGGAGATTGCGGCGTAACACGTGTTTGAAGTGGCCCATGCCGATGCTGGCGGTGTCGCCGTCGCCGCTCATGCCGATGCCCTTGAGGGTGATGTCGGCCACCAGCGCGCCGGTGGCCAGGGCGGGCATGCGGCCATGCAGGCCGTTGAACCCAAAGGAACGGCTGAGTATGTAGGTGGGAGCCTTGCTGGAGCACCCGATGCCGCTGAATTTGACCACGTCCTCCGGGCGCACGTTCATCTCGAAGAGGGCGGCGATGATTTGGCTCAGGATGGAATTATGGCCGCAACCCTGACACAAAGTCGTGGGCGCGCCCTTGTAATCGGCTTTCGTCAGTCCAATGGCATTGGTCCTGGCCATGAGCGCAACCTCCAAGTCATTCCTGGCTGGCGATGCTTTCGGCAATGAAGCGGGCTGAAAGGGGTAGACCATCGGTGCGGGCGACGGAGTGAATGCGGGTTGCCCATTGGGGATAATGCATGCGCAGCAACATGGCCATCTGGCCGTCCCGGTTGGCTTCCACCACGTATACCGCCCGGTGCCGGGCCAGGAAATCCCCCACTTCATCGTGGAAGGGCAGGGCCCGGATGCGCAGGTAGTCGGTGGCAATGCCCTTGTGTTCCAGCAAGTACCGGGCTTCGGGCATGGCCGCGTCGGTGGTGCCGTAGGCAATGATGCCGACTTCGGTGCCCGGCCCGTCTTCCACGGGCCTGGGGAGGTACTTGCGTCCCAGGCGATACTTCTTCTTGATGCGGTGCACCATGCGGTGCCAGACTTCGGGGTCTTCGGTATAACGGGCATATTCGTCGTGCCCGGTGCCCCGGGTGAAGTAGGACGCGCCCGGACGACGATTCCCCATCACCGTGCGGTAGGGGATGCCGTCGCCGTCCACGTCCAGATAGCGGCCCCAGGGGACGCCCTTTTCCTGTTCCCATCGTTCCAGGTCTTCTTCCCAGAGCACCTTGCCCCGGTCCATGTCCTGGTCGGGGTAGGCAAAGGGCTGGCCCATCCAGTGGTTCATGCCCAGGTCCAGGTCGCTCATCACGAACACCGGGGCCTGGAGCCGCTCGGCGATGTCGAAAGCCCGCCAGCCGAATTCGAAGGCCTCGTTGATGTTCGCCGGGAAGAGGAGGATGTGCTCGGTATCGCCGTGGCTGGCGAAGTGGATGAAGAGGATGTCGCCCTGCTGGGTGCGGGTCGGCAGGCCCGTGCTGGGCCCGACCCGCTGGACGTCCCACACGACCACGGGGACTTCGGCGTAATAGGCCAGGCCGATGGCCTCGGTCATCAGGCTGAGGCCGGGGCCGGAGGTGGCGGTCATGGCCCGCAAGCCGGCCCAACCGGCCCCAATGGCCATGTTGATGGCCGCCAGTTCATCCTCCGCCTGGATGACCGCAAAGGTGTGCTTGCCATCCGGCCGCACCCGATAACGGCGCAGGTAGTGCTCCAGGGTTTCGGCCAGGTCCGTGGAGGGGGTGATGGGGTACCAGCTGACGAACTGGACCCCGCCAAAGAGCGCGCCCAGGGCCGCGGCGGTGTTGCCGTCGGAGAGGATAAGCCCCTGGGTCGCCTCCATGGGCGCGACCCGGTAGGGGTCCCGCTTCTCCAGATGCTCTTCCGCCCAACGAAAGGCGGCGCGGACCACGCTGTCGTTGAGCTCTACGGCCTTGGCCTTGCCCCGGAAGTGGAAGTCCAAAGCGGCCCGAATGGCCTCCAGGTCGATGCCCAGGAGATAGGCCAGCACGCCCACATACACCATGTTGGCCACGTAGTCCCGCAACCGCGGGGGCGCGCCCGATTCTCGGGCCAGCCTGTTCACCGGCATCGAATAAGCAATCACGTCTTCTCGCAGGCCCTGGGGACGGATGTGGTCGGCATAAAGGAAAACCCCGCCGGGCACGACCTTGTTCATGTCGTCGTGCACCGTGGCGGGGTTCATGGCGATGACGATTTCGTGTTCGTCCCGGCGGGCCAGGAAGCCGTGC
>WFUL01000097.1 GCA_015484985.1 Anaerolineales bacterium
ACTCCAGCCGCGCCCGCACCGCCTCCGCGGCTTGCCGGTCGGTCAGGTTTTCCATGTACTGCATGACCGTACTCGAAGCATTTTGGGGCCTCCTGCTTTTGCTCCTTATCCTATCACCATTTCGCCAACAGAATCAACATTTGCGTGCGCCCAAAATGAAAATGTTACTTGTCAAGCCAAAAGAAAATGTTACCGAGGAGAGAAGGCCCCCATGGTACAATGAGCCAAAAATCGGGAGCAAGGTGGATGACCCAGCGGGCTCTGTTGCTGGAAGATGACCCGGGCCTTCATCGGTTGTTTTGTCAGACCTTGCAGGGGTTGGGGTTGCAAGTGTCCAGTGCCCATTCCTTGCAAGAGGCGCATCAGGTATGGCAGCGCTTTGGCCCTTTCGACTTGTTATTGGTGGACATGCAACTACCGGACGGAACCGGCCTGGCGTTCCTGCGCCAGTATCGAACCGAGCTCCTTCGGGAGGGGGTGCAGGTCGTTATCCTGACGGCGGAGCCCCGCTTCCGATACGAAGCCGAAGAAATGGGCTTTGAGTTCTATTTGGAGAAGCCCGTCTCCCTGGTGATGTTACAACGTATGGTGGCCAGGTTGCTGGGTCTTTCCCCGCCATCCAAAGACGCTTGAACATGCGTGCGCTTATAGATTTTTGCTGGTGAGGGGACAGGACAGCGAGCCTTTTCCGCGGCTTTCGCCCACGCCTATGGGGAGTGTCCTGTGGTGATGACCGGTATGGTATACGTTTACCTCCTCGGGGCTTTGGCGCTGTTTGCCCTGGGGATAGCGTGGCTATGGACACGCAGGTCTCGAGTGCGGTCGCTATCCCCCAGGACGGCTCACGAACTGTTGCAAGCGTTGGAAGGCTACATCTTCGTGTTCTCCCCAGAGGGTCGCTTGCTGTGGGCCACACCGGAAGCCCATGCCCAATTCCACATTCTGGATGAGGCTTTGGGACAGCCGGTCACCATGACCTCGGTGTTTGAGGAGTATCCCACCCTGGCCAACTGGGTGCTCCGCCCGGCGACATCCCGTCCTGTCGATACCCTGGTGCGGGTTGAGACGGGCTCTGGAATTCGCTACTGGCACGTGCGCCTGGTAGGGGTGCCCTGGAAGGGGAATTCTCTGGCTAAGTTGATTTACCTGCGTGATGTCACGCGGCGCCAGGAAGCCACAGACCGCCTGCATCTGCGGTTGCAACAGACCCGCTGGGTCTCCCGGCTGCTGGAACTGACTTTCCGCCCTGAGCCCCTGGAGACCTCCTTGCAGGAAGCCCTTAAAATCTTCCTTCAGCCTCTGGAGAACTTCCGGGTCCGAGCTGTTGCCCTCTATGGCTATGATGAGGACACACGGTCCTTCCATTTGCTCGCGACCCTGGGCCTCTCCCAGGAGCATTTTCAGGAATACATTCCAGGCGCTCGCCTGCCTGACATGGAGACCGGTCCTCAAGAAGGACGCTTCTGTTTGCGGGAACCCCTTCCGTTGGCTTCCTGGGTGTTTCCCTTGCATTTAGGCCAGGCTCCCCAGGGGTTGTTGTGGCTGGCCACTGAAACTCCGGAAGCACCCACGCCGGCCCAACGGGAGGTGTTTCACCAGGCGGCCCACCTGCTCACCTTGATGTTGCGTTCCAAAGCCCTCTTCCAGGACCGCTTGCGCCTGGGGCAGGCCTTCGAGCACGATGTAGATGGTTTGCTCATCTTCCGCTTGTCCGATGGACAGCCCGTGTTCGGCAATCTCGCTGTGGAACGTCTTACCGGGAAACCCTGGACCACCCCGGCATTGTCTCGGACTTTCTTGCAACTTCTGGGCACCTGGGAGGATGTGGTCCAACAGTTGCAGAACGGGGCGTATCTGGAACGATTACACGAGCATATCCTGGATGACGGAGTGCGCATCTTGCGATTCCAGGCTTTTGCCGTGACGGTCCCTCCTGACGAGCAGCCTTCTTATGGTGTGCTGACCTTCCAGGATTTGACCGAACATGAGGGATTGATTCGTCAGCTCAGGAGGCACACGGATTTCATCGAGCATCTGTTGCGCATGAGTCAGGCCATGCTGGAAGGCCGCATGCGCATGGTGGACGTGTTGGGTCGCATTTTGCAAACCACACAGGCCATGGTGGAAGCCGAGGGTGGAACGCTGATTCTCATTGACGAACAACGCATTCCTTACTCGGTCTTCGCAGGAAACGAACTCTTCCCTCCCGGAGCGTTCACCCGCCGCGTCTTGTGGGAAGGGCTGGCCGGATGGGTGCTGGAACAGCGCTCGGGAACCCTGGTGGTGGACACGCACCAGGACCGCCGATGGCTGAATGGTGGGGAGCAGGAATGGCGCTCCGCGTTGGGTGTTCCCATTTTCTACGGCGATACGCCTCTCGCGGTGCTGACCCTGACCCATGGGCGTCCCGGCCATTTCACCGACGAACATCTTCGCCTGATGGAGGCAGCCGCGGACATCATGGCCCTGGCCCTGTACACCGCCCGTCTGTATGAGGACCAATACTTCCTCACCCAACAACTGGCCGCTGCAAAGGAGGAGTCCGAGGTTCTGCAACGGAAACAAGTTCACCTCTTTCGTCTGCTGTTTCGAACGTTGCACCCCGCCGTGATCCAGGCCCAGGAAGAATGGACGCGGTTATGGCGAACCCTGGCCCGTCGGGGGGAGAGGCTTTCTGAGGACCTGCTCCACTTGTGGGAGACCTGGCGGGAAGCCGAACGGCACCTGGCATCCTTTGAGGGCTGGGTTAAAGAAGAGGAAAAAGCCTTTCCCTTTGACCGTGCATCCGTGAGTGTCATAGCATTGGTCCGGGAATTGGCCCGGTTGTTGCGTCCATGGCTGGAACAACGCCACGGACATCTTCAAGTGACCCACCCCCATGATTTGCACATCACTGCCCATGAGGACGGGCTGTTCTATCTGTTGTTTCATGTGGTTTACCATTTGGGTCTTCGGGGGTCCCATCCGCAAATCGAGTTACGGGTACAGCGGGAGGGTACTTCTGGGGTTCGCTTCGCCATACAGCATCGCCAGTGGGTGCTTTCGCCAGAGGAGGAACGGCGGTGGCGGCAGTGGGTGGAGGCTCCGGGAGTCCACCGGGAGATGCCGGAAGACCTGCCTTTGCCTCCGGTAGTAGCTTCCCTGGTACGACGGCTGAGCGGTTGGATGGACCTTGAAAGTGAACCCTCGCAAGGTACGGTGGTGCGTTTCCGCTTTCCAGGGTGAGGGGGAAGCTCACTCCTTGGGCTGGCGTAAATCCCAAAGGAGATAATCCCCACCCTGGTGGATGAGGGGGTAGCGCTCATACAGATAGTGACGCAAGGGGGTCTGACGCCAAAACTCCTCAAAGTCGGTCACCAGGAAATAGTCATACCCGCGAGTACGCTCCTGGAAAATGTCTTCAAAGGCCCGGTCCCATGTGTTGAACAGCAGGGCATGGGCCTGGGTGGGCCAGCGGGTCACGTGGAACACATCCCCATGGTAGAGCAAAGGCCATCCGTAGCCCTCCGTCAGGGCCATAATTTTGCCATCCCGGGGTAAACTCTGGCCGATGCGGCGGTAGGCCTCGGCTTTGGGACGGTAGTCTACGGAGCGCAAATGCCAGTAAGTAATGCCCACCGGATAAATCCAGGCCGTGGTCAGGAAGAACAGTGCCATCCCCTGCACCCAGCGCGGTTGTTCTTCCAGCAGAGCCATCAGATGCCTTAGAGCCAGGCCCAGGCCCAGGGCGACCAGAGGGACCAGGGGGAGATGGTAATAGGCATGCGTCGCGAATTGGATGAGGAAGACGCTTCCGTACAGTCCATATCCTGCGAGCCAAGCCAAAACGAAGGCCCGGTAGGGTTTCTCTTGGTAGGTGAGGAAGAGGGCCAGCAGGGCCACCAGGACCCATCCACCATGGAGGGCGTTGTTTACTGTATCCAACCAGCCGCCATAGGGCATGGGGGAAAGCCACCAACGCTTGAGCTTCAGCGTCCAGGAGACCAGGAACCCCGCGGCATCATCGGGGGAGTGGAGACGCAGGTAGATGGGAAGGGCGACACCCGGGGGGAGGAGCCAGACCAGCCACCAGGGATGGGGTCGCCAAAGACGGGAGAACCGGGTCCAGGCCAGGGCCAGGCCTACGGGCAACAAGAAGAAGAGGGCGTAGATTTTCACCACCGCGGCGCCGGTTCCCAACAGGCCAGCGGCCACCAGCCATCCCGGGTTGCCGTCTTGCGCCCAACGGTACCAGGCCAGCGCACTCCATACCAGGAGCACCGTCATGAGGGGGTCCGGAAGAAAGGCCCGGGTGACCTGGACGCTGAAGGGAAGGAGCATCCAGTATCCTATGGCCGCAATAAGTACAGCCGGGTGCGGATGGATACGGCGGGCCAGCAGACCTAGGCCCAGAGCGCCCAGGAGCCAGAACAGGGTGTTGTAGATGCGAATGATCCAGGGTTTTTCTCCACCTATGACCAGATACGTACGGGCCACCAGACGCTCCAGCAGGGGTGGCTCATAGCGGGCGATGCGGTTTCCCGCGGCACGCCGTTCCTGCTCCAGCGGGCTGATGGCTCCAGGTCGCCAGGTCAGGTAGAAGCTGCGTGCGAGGATGAGACTGCGGTACTGACGGGTGGGGTAGAAGTCCAGGGGTGGTTCCGTCAGGTCGTACAATCGCAATCCTACACCGGCAATGAGGGTAAAAGCCAATACCAAGGAGGTGAGTAGACGTCGAGGCGTTCTTTTTGTCATCATGGAATCTTCCCCGATGTTTCGCAGTAGCCACCAACCAATGGCCGACGGTCGACCACCGTCCGTCTTTTCCCGCGATGCCGCAGTTGGGTCTCCAGGTTGTGTAAGGGCATTATAATCGGGTTATCCATCATGCGAGGAGGGAAAGATGTCATCGCCTCGAGGTTTGGAGCGCCGGGTTCTGTTCATCTTCTTCCTGTTCGTACTGCTCCACCAAACGGACAAATTGCTCATCGGCCCCTTGAAGGGCCCTATCAGCGAGACCTTTGGCTTGAGCCACTTTCAGTTTGGCCTGGTGGTCACCGGCGCGCTGATTGTAGGTACGGTCCTCTACCCCATATGGGGCTACCTGTACGACCGGTACACCCGTCCAAAATTGCTGGCCCTGGCGTCCTTCCTTTGGGGCAGCACCACCTGGTTCAGCGCGATTGCGCCCACCTATCCTGCCTTTCTAGCCGCCCGTGCGACCACCGGCATTGACGACTCCGCGTATCCCGGCCTGTACTCCCTGTTGTCCGACTATTTCGGCCCTGAACGGCGGGGAAAGGCCTACGGCCTGTTGCAACTGGCCCAACCCATGGGCTACCTAGTGGGGATGGTGCTGGCGTTGATACTGGCACCCCAAATCGGGTGGAGGAAGGTGTTCTTTCTCACCGGTTTCTTGGGCATCGTTCTCGCAGGGGTCATCCTGTGGGGCGTGAAGGAGCGGGCTCGTGGGGAAGCGGAACCGGAGTTCGAGGCCTTGAGCGAGGTGCCCCGCTTTCAGTTCTCCTGGGACGCGGCTCGGGAGATTTTCCGGCGTAAGACCATGTGGTTCATCATGGCTCAGGGGTTCGCTGGGGTGTTCCCGTGGAACGTGCTCACCTACTTCTTCTTCGACTACCTGGCCAAGGAACGGGGTTACGATGAGCAGGCCATTCTGATGACCATGGGCCCTGTGGTGTTGCTGGTCGCCGCGGGCTATTTCCTGGGTGGATACCTGGGGGACGCCCTCTTCGCCCGCACTCGTCGAGGCCGCCTGTTGGTGGCCATGACCGGAGTTTTGTTGGGGGTGATTTTCCTGGTATTGACCATGCGCACACCCGTGGGCCGGGAAACCCCCTTCACGGTGTTCTTGTTCCTGACGGCCCTGGTGATGCCCTGGGCCGCGCCCAACGTGGTGGCTACCATTCACGATGTGACCCTGCCGGAAGTGCGCAGCACCGCGCAGGCTCTGGAATATTTCGTGGAAAACTTTGGCGCGGCCACGGCTCCGGCACTGGCCGGGTGGATTGCCGACCGCACGTCCATGGGTGCGGCCATCTTGGGGGTTTCCACGGCAGGCTGGCTCATCGGTGGCCTGCTCTTCTTTGGGGCCGTGCTTACTGTGGAGAAGGATGTCCGCTTCCTACGGCAGACCCTGGCCCGACGGGCCCAAGCCACACCCCAGGAATAGCGCCCTCGATGACGTCGCATACCTACTGTTTGATGCGGAGGGTTCGTCGCCGCATTAATTTATCTTTCTACCCAAGGTGTGTGCTACATCATACTCGCAAGCCTGACCGGGCCCAAGTCCAAAGTTCGCGGTCGGCTGTCGGCCGACGGCCAGTCGGCTTTTACCCGCGGACCTGAGCCTGATAAGGCCTGAGCGCCACCAGGAGAAATTTTCTTTCTTGCAGGAGGATTTCCCGAAGAACGGGAAAATCTCAGGGGGTTGGTGTAAGCACACATTTTGTACATGAGCCCTTCATGTCTCCTATATGTGCTGTCGGCGTTCCCAGAGCAGGCGGACGCCGTCCAGGGTCAGGTGGGGGTGATGGCGAAAGCCCAGCCAGCGGGCGAACTTGACGGCCCACCCACCCGTGGCCACCACATGAGGGGCTCGTCGTTGGGTGTCGGTGTGTCCCTCTTCGTAGGCTTCCAGGGCCCGGCAGACATCCTGAACCAGGGTTTGCATCATTCCCGCGAAACCGCGTAAGAGGCCCACCTGCATGGCCTGGGCCGTTGTATGGCCCAGTAGAGGGATGTCCTGGGGGGCCAGGACCGGGGGAAGGTGCTCGAAGCGCAGCAGGGGGAGTTGGGCCGTGCGGCCGTGAAGGGCTTCGGCGGCCATATCCAGACCCGGTGCGATGACCCCGCCGAGGAAACGGCCGTCGCTGCTCACCGCGTCCACCGTGATGGCGGTCCCCATGTCCACCACACAGGTGGGCCCGCCGTAGAAGCGGAAGGTGGCGACAGCGTTGGCGATGCGGTCCAAGCCCAGCTGATGCAGGTCGTAGTCAAATTTCAGGCCGAAGGGAACCTCCCTAGTCAGGACGAACGGTTCATGGTCCAGATAGCGCATACAGGCCAGGGCCACGATACGCGTGAGGGTGGGGACCACCGATACCACCCCAATGCCTTCCAGGTGGTGGGGGTCCAGATTCCGATACTGGAATATGTGCATCAGTGCTAGGCCCAATTCGTCCTCGGTGGCCTCTTGGCGGGTGGGCCATCGCCAGGTATGCCGCCAGGCGCCCTGGTAGTAAAGCCCAAAGGTGAGGTGGGTGTTGCCGATGTCGATGGCCAGGAACATAGTACCTCCCGGGACTCATGCCTCGGGAAAGTAGGGCGGCCAGGTTTCCCGCCCCATCCCGATAAGGACGTTGTCAATCAGGCGGGTTTTTCCGATGAACACAGCCATGGAAAGCAGCGCTGCTTCTACAGGTCCTTCCAGTTCTTCCAGGGTGTCGGGGTGAGCGCAGGAGACGTACTGCACCCGCGCCAGGGGTTCCTGTTCCAGTACCTCCCGCATAATACCTCGTAGGGTTTCCGCATCCCGCTCCCCTCGTTCGAAAGCCTCCTTGGCAGCTTTCAAGGCCCGATAGAGCACCGTGGCCGCCTGGCGCTCTTGGGGATTCAGGTACGTATTGCGGCTGGACAGGGCCAGGCCATCGGCCTCGCGAATGGTGGGGCCTACGATGATGGCGATGGGCATGTTCAGGTCCCGCACCATTTGTTGGATGACCCGGGCCTGTTGGGCGTCCTTTTGACCGAAGTAGGCCCGTTGGGGTTGAACGGCGTTGAAGAGCTTGGTCACCACCGTGGTCACGCCCCGGAAATGACCGGGGCGATGTTTCCCTTCCAGGGGTTGGGTCAGTTGTTCCACCGTCACCCAGGTTTGAAAACCTTCCGGGTACATAATGTCCGGCGTCGGCGTCCAGACCAGGTCGACGCCCTCTTTTTCCAGGAGAGCCAGGTCCCGTGGGATATCGCGCGGGTACTGCTGATAATCTTCGTGAGGGCCGAACTGGGTGGGGTTGACGAAGATGCTCACCACCACGGAAGCGCATTCCTGGCGGGCCATCCGCACCAGGGACAGATGGCCTTCGTGAAGGTAGCCCATGGTGGGGACGAAACCCACTGGCTCGGCCAGGGCACGGCGGGCACGACGCAGTTCCGCCGGGGTTGTGACCACCTGCATGGTCGGCCTCCTTGAGAGGGGGTGAAAAACACGGTGTTGATGGCTTGGGTGGTCTCATTATAGCGCCAAACCGGATGCCTCCTGGGTCTGGGCCCGGTTCGTTCTAAGCAAACGGGACAGCCTCAAAGGCGTTCCCCTGGATCCTTCTCCTTTCGTTGGAAAATTGAAAAGCCCTGCCAGTCCTACAGGACAGGTGCGGGTTCGTGAATCTCTGATATACTAACAACAAAGCAAAGGTTGTGAATGCTTGGTCTCCGTGGAGGAGGGGTAGTCGATGCAAACCCGGATGCTCCTTTTATCCTGTCCGTTTTGTGGGAGTCGGGAGGTGGACGTCATTCGAACGGACGACCGACTCCAGTACTGGACCGAATGTCGTGGATGTGGGGCTCGGACGCGCGTGGCCCACAGCAAAGATGAGGCCATCGCCCTCTGGAACAACACCGCCCCCCGCCGGGTTTATGCCATGGACCCCGACGACACCCTGGTTATCCCTCGAGGCCCTATGTCCTGGTCCTGGGATTCCCCCTCGGAACCTTCCAAATCCGAATCCTCCACGCAGGAATAGTCACGCATAGGCCTTCCGGCTCCCGGTCCTGAACCGACTCAGGCCTATCCATAGTTTGCCGATAGGGTTTGGCGGGCCTCTTCGACATGCCCTTCGCCTATAGTGAGAAATGATTTTGGAAAGGGCATCCAGCTAGCCTGTAGGCGGTCCAAACTTTCTGTCCATAGAGGACGGCTTAATTTCGGCAACATCTGCATGCACACAGGCCGCAGGCCTTCTTGAGTAGAAGGCGGGCTCAAGGTATGATGCCAACGAAGCCATCTTACGTCGTTTCAGGAGGTGAAGTTATGGCCATCACGGTGACGTATCATACACCGGACATGTCCTGCCAGCATTGCGTGCGCGCCATCGAGACGGAACTCCAGGAGGTGGAAGGCGTACTGATGGTGCGTGCGAATCTGGATACCAAGCAGGTTACGGTGACCTTTGAGCCTCCGGCAACCGAGGAGGACATCAAGAACGCACTGGCGGATCTTGGCTACCCCGTTGCGGAGGGGTAACCCTATGAATTTTCGGGGACGGCGTGGGCTTGCCCGGTGGATAGGGTGGGTTGTGGTGTTGACCTTCACCACCGGATGTCTTGGGTCGGCAGGGGAGGGTGCTGCGCCCTGGCATCCGCCTACGGCTGCCGATGTATGGTCCACGCCGTCCCCCTCCACGGACGCGTCCGCGCCCCGGTCATCCTTGCGCCTTCCCCCCACGCGGGCTCCCGGCGCGCCCCTTTGGACCCCGACC
>WFUL01000098.1 GCA_015484985.1 Anaerolineales bacterium
GAAGAAAGGAACGAACCCGCCTGATGATCACGCAGCAACCTGGAGAGGGAAGGGAACCCTACTGTCCCACCTGGGCTTTCAGTTCGAAGTAGAACTCCAGGATGCGGCGCACGATGGGGGCCGCCACCTCCGCGCCCTCAGTGCCATCGTACACGAAGGCCACCACCGCGATCTCCGGGTCTTCGTACGGCGCAAAGGCCACCGTCCAGGCATGGGAGGGCCACTGGCCCTGGATGCACCGGTTCTGAGCCTGGGCCCGGTTGTCACAGTACTCCGCGGACCCCGTCTTGCCCGCCGCGGAGATGGGAAAGTTACGGAAGGGCTTCTTCAACGTGCCGTACAGCACGGCCCGGCGCATTCCTTCCCGCACCAGGGCCAGCACCTCGGGGTCGATGGTCTTGGTCACCCCGGTCGGCTTGCAGCTGCCGATGCCGCCGGGGTTTTCGAACTCTTCCACCACGGGGTCCTGGGTCACATCCCGAAGGATGGTGGGCCGGAAGGGCTGAATCACCCGCCCTTCCTCGTCCAGCATCTGGTAGAGGATGGTGGGCTTCACCACCTTCCCGCCATTGGCAATGGTAGACGCGGCCACCAGAAGCTGGAGGGGCGTGGTCAACACATACCCCTGCCCCACGCTGGCCAGGTAGGTATCGCCCGTGGACCAGTTCTCGCCTTTGAAAATCCGCTTCCATTTGGGGTCGGGGATCAGCCCCTCGGCCTCGCCGGGGAGGTCAATGCCGGTGCGCGCGCCAAAACCCAACGCCCGGGCGTAACTCCCCAAACGACAGATGCCCACGCCCTCCGGGATTTCGTCGAAGTACCCGCCGCCCACCTTGTAGAAGCACACGTTGCTGGACCAGGCGATGCAGTCCAGGAACTCCAGTTCTCCAAACCCGCCCTTCTCCCAGTTCCAGTCGTAGAAGGTCTGTCGACGGCCGATGTCGCCTGCGAAGAACTTTTGCTCCAGCACGATGGTGCCCGGCGTCTCGATGATCTGCCCGGGACCTACGACGCCCTCGTTCAGGGCCGCCGTCGCGGTCACGATTTTGAACACGGACCCCGGGGGGTGTTCCGCGGAAATCGCATGGTTGAGGAGGGGCTTGAATTCCTCCGTGGTCAGGTACTCGTAGTAATCCTCCGGTATGTAACGGGCCACCACCTGGTTGTTGTAGGTGGGAATTGAGACCATCCCCAGGATTTCGCCCGTCTTGGGGTTCATGGCGATGGCCGCCGCGTTCCGGAAGCGCTCCCGTCCGAAGTAGGTGTTCCATTCCTCCAGCTCTTCCCGCACGATGGTGTACATAGCGTCCTGGAGGCGCCAGTCGATAGTCAGGCGGATGTTCGTCCCGGGAATCGGGTTCTGGGGCGGCTCCAGGTCCCGCAGGATGCGGCCCGCGACGTCCACCTCCACCACCCGACGCCCGTTGCGACCGGCCAGGAGGTCCTGATAGTATAGCTCCACACCCGCGTATCCCACCTTGTCCCGATTGATGTCCAGCCCTTTGGCCTCGTAGTAGTCCACCAGGGCCTCAGGCACAGGCCCCAAAAAGCCCACGATAACGGAGGTGGATTCACCGGTGGGGTAATCCCGCACCGGCTCGATTTCGATGTCCACCCCGGGCCATCGGGACTTGCGCTCCTCCACCTGCATGGCCACGGTGCGGGAGACGTTGCACTTGATTTTCACCGGCCGGTAAGGGGCCGTGGTCTCCCCGTAGAACACGATTTGCCGGATACCGTGCTCCGAGACACAGGGAACGTAAGGATTGGCCGGCGAAATCTCCCCGAAATCCACGGGCATGTCGAGAAGAACCGCCAGTTCTTGAAAGATGCGGTCCACTAAACCGGGGTCCTCGGGCAGGTACGCCGGAGTGATGACCACGTTGTAGGAAGGCGAATTGCGGGCCAGCACCACACCGTTCCGGTCGTAAATCACCCCGCGCGGGGCGCGTAGGTTGAGTTCTTCAATCCGGTTCTCCTGGGCCCGGGCCTCCCAGACCTCGTTTTGCAAAATCTGCAGCGAGAACAACCGGGCCACGAACATGCCCAGAACCAGGCCCAGGGCGACCAACAGGGTGTACATCCGCCGGAGGGACAGGCCATTTTGTTGATAAGGGGGAACTGCGGGAAGGATTTCCTGGGTCATAACTCTTCACCTCCCGGGCGTCCGGTCACCGCGGTGACGACCGTATACACCGGAAGCGCCAGGAGCAGGTTCCACAACAACGACGGCATGATGACCCGACTGATACCCGTACGCCACGGTAACGATGTGCCC
>WFUL01000099.1 GCA_015484985.1 Anaerolineales bacterium
CCTCATCGGCCATCCCGATTCCTTGGACTTTTGCTTTGGCGGCGGGGGCAACGACCAGTTTGTCAGCTGCGACCTGGTCTTTCCGTGAGGGGAGGAGGGTATACTTACCCCACCTGGACCCGGGAACGGGTCCCAATCCATTCCACAGGAGAGGTCGCCATGATTGTAGTGATGAACCGCATCCCGGTACGGGAGGAATACCGGGATGTGTTCGAGAATCGCTTTCGGAATCGCACCCGGGAGGTGGACCGTTTTCCGGGTTTCATCCGCAATTTGGTGCTGCGGCCGGCCACCGAGGAGAACCCGTACTACATCGTCATGACCTTCTGGGAGAGTCGGGAGGCCTTTGAGGCCTGGACCCGTAGTGAAGCCTTCGAGCGGGCGCATCAACGGGCCCGTTCCGAGACCCGCCCCGAGTGGTTCGCAGGCCGGAACGTGTTCGAGATGTACGAGGTCATCCTGGACACGGAAGCGGACGCGTCCGCGTGAGCACGGGTCCGCGGGCGGCTTTCCGGGACCGGAGCTCGTGAGGGCTCCGGCTCTTTTCGTAAACCTGCGAGATGGGACCGGGGGCTCCGTTTCTCCCTCAGTATGCGATGGCTACCGGGCCGGGCATGCGTTCTCCTCGTGCCACCTGAAGCACATAGTCCACAATCGCGCCGGCGATATCCACCCCCGTGACGGGCTGGGCGGTGTGGAATTCCATGGTGTGGTTCACCTCGTTGACCAGATACCCCCGTTCGGGATGTTCCAGGATGTCAATGGCCAGCACGCCTTCCCCAATGGCCGCCACGGTGCGCTCGACCAGGTCCACGAGTTCGTCGGTCAAGGGACAGACCTGTCCTTGGCCGCCCCGTGCGGTGTTTGTAATCCAGTGCTGGGAATGCCGGTAAATGGCGGCAATGGGCTCGTTCCCGATGACCAGGACCCGGATGTCCCGCCCCGGCTTTTCGATGTACTCCTGAATGTAGAAGACCGAGTGTTGTACGGAACCCAGGGTGGCCCGATGCTCCAGGATGGCCTCCGCCGCGTCCCGGTCGTTGATTTTGGCCAGCAGCCGACCCCAGGACCCCACCACAGGCTTCAAAACCACAGGGTAGCCCAATTCTTCGATGGCCTCCAGCGCGGCCTCAACGGTGAAGGCCATGCGGGTACGGGGCTGGGGGATTCCTGCGGCGGCCAACACGGCACTGGTGGCCAGTTTGTCGCCGCAAATCTCGGCCACGCGCGCGGTGTTTACCGTCGGGATGCCCCAACTGTTCAGCACCCGCAACGCATAAAGCCCCCGGGTGTAACTGATATTGCGGGAGAGCACGGCATCAAACCGGCGCCAGGGCTCCGGATTTTCCAAATCAAAATGTAAATACCTGTCATCCAGGCGCTCGTAATCGATGCCGCGGCGTTCCAACGCGGCGAAAATCCATTTTTCTTCTACGCGTACGCGGGAGTACATCACACCTATGTGGGGACGTTGATTCATTGGGGTACCTCCTTCTGGGTTGGGCGGTTAGGTGGTTGGTGGACGATGGCGATCACTGACCATCGTCCACCAACCACTGACACCTATTCGCCCCAGTCTTCCTCCTCCATGGGTGCGAGTTCCAGTTGCGGCGGGTCCAGGGAGACCACTTCCAGGTCCACACCGCAATCGGGGCACACCACGATTTCATTGACCTCGGTGCCGGTTTCCAGTTCGAATTCGGCACCGCATTCGGGGCAGGTGACCTCCATCATCGTCAAACCTCCTGCTTTGGGGTTGGATTGACCAGGGGAATCCGGGTTCGGGACACGGCCTGGCGTGCCCGATGGATTTGCGCTTCCAGGGCCTGGGGACCGGTTCCGCCTTCCGCATTGCGGCGGGCGATGGCTTGCAGCGGATCGAAAACCCGATAGAGGTCCTCGTCAAAGGCAGCATGGATGGCTCGATAGTCTTCCAGGGAGAGTTGGTCCAGGGGAAGGCCCTTTTCCTCAGCACGCTGCAGGGCCCGTCCAACCAGGGCGTGGGCCTCCCGAAAGGGCACACCCTTGTCTACCAGGTAGTCGGCCAGGTCGGTGGCGAAGAGTTCAGGTCTCAGCGCGGCCCGACCTCGTTCGGGGTGCACTTGCAGGGTGCGCAGGGCATCGGCCAGTACCGGCAGCAGGGTCATCAGGAGGTCATAGGCCCGGAAAACGGCGGCCTTGTCCTCTTGCAGGTCCTTGTCGTAGGCCGAGGGCAGGGCCTTGAGGGTGGTCAGGAAGCCCGTAAGCAGGCCGATGAGGGTGCCCGCCTGGCCCCGGGCCAGTTCGAAGGCGTCGGGGTTTTTCTTCTGGGGCATAAGGCTGGAGCCGGTGGCAAAGGCGTCGTCCAGTTCCAGAAAGCCGAATTCCCAGGTGGTGAAGAGAATGATGCCCTCGGCCAGGCGGCTCAGGTGGATGCCCAGCAGCGCAGTCACGAAGAGGAATTCGGCCACGAAATCCCGGTCGGCGACCGCGTCCCAGGCATTGGGGATGACCTGGTCGAAACCCAGGTCGCGGGCCAGGGCCTTGCGGTCCACGGGCACGGTGGTTCCGGCCAGGGCGGCCGCGCCCAGGGGCAGGCGGTTGACCCGGGGGAAGAGGTCGGCCATGCGCTCCCGGTCCCGCTCCAGGGCCCAGAAGTGGGCCAGCCACCAGAACCCCAGGAGGATGGGCTGGGCCTGCTGGAGGTGCGTGTAGCCAGGAATCACCACGGCTCGGTCCGTCTCAGCCCGGTAAAGCAGCGCCTTTTGCAGGTCCCATACCGCGGCCTCCAGACGCCCCAGGGCCTCCCGCATCCATAGGCGAAAGGCGGTGACCACCTGGTCGTTACGGCTGCGGCCGGTGTGCACTTTGCCTGCCAGGGGCCCGACCAACTCCCGCAAGCGTCGTTCGATGGCGGTGTGGATGTCTTCGTCGGTGGGCTGGAAGGTGAACGTGCCTTCGCGGAACTCCTGTTCCACCCGGTCCAGCCCGCGGAGGATAGCGTCCCGCTCCTCAGAGGTCAGCACGCCCGCCTGGGCCAGGGCCTTCACCCAGGCCCGGGTCCCCCGGACGTCCTGCAGGGCCAGCCGACGGTCCACGTCCAGGGACGCGTTCAGGGACCAGAACCGGGGGTCCGGGGCCTTGCCGAAGCGACCGCCCCAAAGGGAATAATCGTCGGTCGTCGGTCGTCGGTCGTCGGTGGGCCGTCGGCGGTCGGCTGACCGCTCTCCGCTGACCGCTGACGGCTCACTGCTCACTGCTGACCGCTGTTCGCCGTCCGCTGTCCGCCGATAGAGCTCATCCATCGTGCCGTCTCCTTGGGCATCTTCGAGGATGCCCGCACATCAATCCCGCTTGAAGCGGGAG
>WFUL01000100.1 GCA_015484985.1 Anaerolineales bacterium
GTATAATTCCAAGCGACATGAAGGATAGGAAGGTCAACACGCAAACAGGCGCGCGAAAGAGTCGCGACGACTCTTGTCGCCTGTTCTTTTTGTCTGTTTATGGGTGATTGCATGAGGTCCTGGTACGTTTGCAAGACGATGCACACCGCGTCACGCCCTGCCGTCATCGTGGCCCCCAAGATGACGTCCCGGATGGGATTCCTGTTGAAACACGCAGTTTCTCCTACTCCCAAAGCGCTCCATTAAGGAGGTTGATCCGTGGAGACGAAGGATATCCTCGCCCTTCGCATTCGTTTGGCCTCGCCCGAGGTCATCCGCAGTTGGTCCTACGGTGAAGTCACCCGACCGGAGACCATTAACTACCGCCGTCTTCGCCCCGAGAAAGACGGTCTGTTTTGTGAAGTGATTTTTGGTCCCACCCGGGATTACCAGTGTGCTTGTGGTAAGTACAAGAATCCCCGATACCGCGGCATCACCTGTGACCGTTGTGGCGTGGAAGTGACCAAGGCTTCGGTGCGGCGGGAGCGCATGGGTCACATCGAACTGGCCGCGCCGGTGGCTCACTTATGGTATGCCCGTCGGGTGCCCTCCTATCTGGGTCTCTTGCTGGACATCAACCGGCGGAACCTGGAACGGGTGCTGTACTTCGCCCAGTATGTGGTGACCTATGTGGACGAAGAAGCCCGTCAGCGGGCCCTGGAACGGCTCAACGCGGAAATCGGCGAGAGCATCCACGACCTGACGGAGCAAATCAACACCCGCATCGCCATGATCAAGGCCCAGCGGGACAAGCGCCTCAAGGCCCTGGAAAAGCAGCGCAAGGAAATCGAAACGGCTTACAACGAACGCATCGCTTCCATGCTGGAACCCATCGTGAAAGAAGGCCAGCGGCTGGAGCAGATGCTCCAGGACCAACTGGGCAAGCGGGTATCCGAGCCCGTGTTCTTCGGCTCCACGGGCACCGTGGTGGTCCCCGCGGGCGAAATGGTGAAACACGAGCACATCGCCCGCATCCAGGACATCGTGCGGGAACACTTGGAGCGCATCGAGGAAGAGGTCAACGCGGAACGCGTGGGCAAGTTGCAGGCCATCGAAGAGCAGATGCGGCGCATCCGGGAGGAAGCCGAGGCCCAGATGGAATCTCTGCGGCAGCAATTGGAAGAGAAAACAGCCCAGGTGCACGACGAAAAGGTGCGCCTGCGGGACGAACTCATGGAACTACGAGTGCTTACCTTCTTGAGCGAGCCCCGCTACCGGGAACTCAAGTCCCGCTGGGGCAACGTGTTCCGTGCGGACATGGGCGCGGAGGCCTTCCAGGAAATTCTGCGCCGGTTGGATTTGGACGCCCTGGCCGAGGACTTGTGGAAGGAAATCCAGACCACCAAGAGCAAGCAGAAGCGCAAGAAGGCCATTCGCCGCCTCAAGGTGGTGGAATGGCTGCGCCGTTCGGGCAACCGTCCCGAGTGGATGATTCTGGAAGTGCTCCCTGTGCTGCCGCCGGAACTGCGCCCTATGGTGCAGCTGGACGGCGGTCGCTTCGCCACCAGTGACCTGAACGACCTCTACCTGCGGGTCATCAACCGGAACAACCGCCTCAAGCGGCTTCTGGAACTGGGCGCGCCGGACGTCATCATCCGCAACGAGAAGCGCATGCTCCAGGAAGCGGTGGATTCCTTGATTGACAACTCCTACCGGGGCAAGGCCCTCTCCCGCCGGGGCCGGCGGGAGCTCAAGTCCCTGAGCGACATGCTCAAGGGCAAGAAGGGCCGCTTCCGCCGCAACCTGCTGGGCAAGCGGGTGGACTACTCGGGCCGTTCCGTCATCGTGGTGGGGCCGCAGCTCAAGCTGCACCAGTGCGGTCTGCCCAAGACCATGGCCCTGGAACTCTACCGGCCCTTCGTCATGGCCGCGCTCATTCGCAAAGGTTATGCCACTAACATCAAGAACGCCAAGAAACTGGTGGACCGCCAGCGGCCCGAGGTGTGGGAGGTGCTGGACGAGGTGGTGAAGGAGCGCCCGGTGCTCCTGAACCGCGCACCCACCCTGCACCGCCTGAGCATCCAGGCCTTCGAGCCGGTGCTCATCGAGGGCCTGGCCATCCAGCTGCACCCGCTGGTCTGTACGGCCTTCAACGCGGACTTCGACGGCGACCAGATGGCCGTGCACCTGCCCCTCACGGATAAGGCGGTGGAGGAAGCCCGAGAGCTCATGCTCTCCACCAAGAACCTGCTCAAGCCCGCGGACGGCGAGCCCATTATCTCGCCTTCCAAGGACATGGTCCTGGGCATCTACTACCTGACGGTGGAGGACCCCAAGCCCCACAAGGGCGATGGTATGGTCTTCAGCGATTACGACGAGGTGGAAGCGGCCTATCGTTTGGGGCATGTGGACATCCACACCAAGATTTACTTCCGCACCCAGACCTGGTACGACGACGAGGGCAACCGGCTGGAGCAGCCCGAGACCCGGGTCCTCAAGACCACGGTGGGGCGGGTGCTCTTCAATCAGGTCCTGCCGGATTTCGCCCGCTTCGTCAACTGGCCCGTGGACAAGGGCGGCATCAAGGACATCATGGGTCTGATTTACGAAATCGGCGGCCCTGAGGTCACGGTCCAGGTGGCCGACCCCATCAAGGACCTGGGCTTCAAGTACGCCACCCGTTCCGGCGTGACCCTGGCCATCAATGACATTACCTCGCCTCCCACGAAGGCGGACATTCTGGCCAAGGCTCAGGCCGAGGTCGAGAAGGTGGAACGGGCCTTCCGCCGGGGCCTGCTCACGGAGCAGGAACGCACCGAACATGTCATCGAAATCTGGCAGAAGGCCACCGAGGAAATGCGGGAGGCCGTAAAGGACACCCTGGACCCCACCGGTGACCTGGCCCTGATGGCCGTGTCGGGCGCCACCAAGGGTGGTTATGGTACGGTGAACCAGCTGGCAGGCATGCGGGGCATGATGGCCGACCCCTCGGGCCGCATCGTGCCCGTTCCCATTCGCTCCAGTTTCCGGGAGGGCCTAAGCATCCTGGAATACTTCATCTCCACCCACGGCTCCCGGAAGGGCCTGGCCGACACCGCGCTGCGCACCGCGGACGCGGGTTACCTCACCCGCCGGTTGGTGGACGTGGTGCAGGACGTCATCGTGGCCGCGGAGGATTGCGGCACGGAGAACGCCTGGACCATCTACCGCCACGAGGACTGGCGGGATGATTCGTGGGAATTCCGCCTCTGGGGCCGGGTGGCCGCGGAGGATGTGGTGGACCCCGAAACGGGCGAAATCATCGTGCGCAAGGGTGAGCTCATCGGGAAGCGCCATGTGGCCAAGATTCAGGCCTCCAAGCTGGACCGGGTGAAGGTGTACTCGCCCCTGACCTGTGAACTACCCTTCGGCGTTTGCGCCAAGTGCTATGGCCTGGACCTGGGCACGGGCGAGATGGTGAAGGTGGGCACCGCGGTGGGTATCATCGCCGCCCAGTCCATCGGTGAGCCGGGTACGCAGTTGACGTTGCGGACCTTCCACACGGGTGGTGTGGCCTCGGAGAAGGACATCACCACGGGTCTGCCCCGGGTGGAAGAGCTCCTGGAGGCCCGGCGCGAGCCCCAGGGTCAGGCCGTGGTCACGGAAATCGACGGCGTGGTCCAGATTCTGCCCTCCGAGAAGTACAGCGACATGCGGGTCATCCGGGTGGTGCAGAGCCGGTTGGCCCAGGAAGAGCACATCGTGCCTGAGGGATGGAAGATTTTGGTGGAAGACGGCGGGGAAGTGGAGGCCGGCCAGCCCCTGGCCCACAAGGACACGGAGAGCATCGAAGCGCAACACAACGGCCGGGTGCGCATTGAAGGGAACAAGATCATCGTGGCCTACGAGCAGAAGGACATCCGTGAGTACGAAGTCCCGGTCAGCACCACCCTGTTGGTGAAGACGGGTGACAAGGTGAAGGCCGGTCAACCCCTCACGGAGGGTTCCCTCAATCCGCACCAGTTGCTCCAGATTCAGGGCCGGGAGGCCTGCCAGCGGTACATCCTGGCCGAGGTGCAGAAGGTGTACCAGTCCCAGGGTCAGAAGATTCACGACAAGCACTTCGAAATCGTCATTCGCAAGATGCTGGGACGGGTGCTCATCGTGCATCCCGGCGACACCGATTACCTCCCCGGCGACATGGTGAACCGCATCCACATCTTGCGCATCAACGAGCATTTGCGTTCCATCGGCAAGCAACCGGCCCGTTTCCGGGAGCAGCTGCTGGGCGTGTCCAAGGCGGCTCTGGCTACCGAGTCCTGGCTCTCCGCAGCCTCCTTCCAGCACACCATCCGGGTGCTGGCCGAGGCCACGCTGGCGGGCAAGCGGGACCCGCTCCTGGGCCTCAAGGAGAACGTCATCATCGGCAAACTTATCCCGGCGGGTACGGGCTTCGACCCCGAACGGGTCAAAGAAGCCCTGGAGATTCCGCTACCCAAGGCGGTCGAAGCGGTCGAGGAGGCCGAAGCCGAGGCCATGGCGGAAGAAGTCGCCGAGCCCGAAGCCACCGATTGAGCGGGACGCGCCCTGTGGTATATCCACTGCAAAGTGATGCAGCGGCGAAGCCGCCGCTGCATCACTTTGTCTTTTCCCGACCCTTTCCTGACGTTCATCGGATATCGTTTTGGCGAAGGGTGCCGAACAGGAACCCATGCGGTTATCCGTCTGGGATGCGATGAGGTTCGGAGAAGGAGGCGTGCCCCATGGAGACCTTCCCCTCTGTGTGTCCGTTGTGCGGTCATGCCCATGATGCCGATGTCGAATTCTGTCCGGTCTGTGGACATGAACTGGCGGTGTCTTCCGCGGATTCGCTGGCGCGCATCTTGCTCCACCAAATACAGGAGATTCTCGAAAGCCTGTTGAACCCCGTGTTTGCCTTCTTCAAAACGTTGTGGTTGGTCGTTTTCCGCCCCGTGAGCCTTTATCAGGCCCTCATGGATGGGCGACGCCCCATTGAACGTATAGGCTTTCCCTTTCAATTCTTGTGGAAATGGCTTTTTCCTGACGTGCGTCCGTATATCCTGGATCCTCTGGAGTTCTTGCTCACTTCCCTCGTGTTGGCCTTGCTCTTGGGAAGTGCCTCGGAGGTGGAAGGGGTGTTCTCTGAATCGGCTCAAGCGTTCAACCAGGCCCAGAATTTGGCGCTGCTTAATCCAGTGACGTCGGAGGAAATTAACCTGATTACCGACCTTTCGGTAAATTTCATGGCCTTCCTCCTGGCCCTGGTGTTGCTCATCGTGCTTTTGGTGGCCGCGGCCATCTTCCGGCTCTGGTTGGGATGGGGGCGTCCTCGCGCCCGTAAAACCCTGACCCGGGGAACTTACCACTTCTGGTTCTACAGTATGGGTGCGGTGATGTTGGTTATGTTGTTCGCCCGTTTCCTGCCCCGGGCGCGCGGCTGGGACGCGCTTCCTGCATGGCGTTTCTGGATGCCCGTGGGAACGGGAGTGCTCATCCTGCTCTTGATTTGGCTCTTCGGGATGGCTCCCTTCTTGGTTTTCCGTGAGTGGGGCTGGCTTCGGACGGCCGGGGCCGTGTTCTCATCGTGGGTGTGGCTGGGCGTATCCTACGGGTTTTGGACCACCATCGGTCAGGCGCTTCTGGTCTGGCCCGTGGTGCTGTTCATGATGGCGCTCCTTCTCCTGGCCGCGCTTCCTCCGCTTTGGCTCCTTTGCGCGATTCCTGGGGTGGCGGTCAGCATTGGCCTGCTGGGCATCTACCGGGAGGTCCTTCAGCACCGGTCTTGATCAGGGAAGCCGTCGTCCCTTGCTGCTACGAGGAAAAGGCTTCCAGAGCCTTTTGTCCTTCGTCGTCATATTCGGGTGGGGCAGGGGATTCCGCAGGTGTGGAAGGAAGTGGCCACAGCCCGCGTTCCTTTAAAAAGTGTCGGGCCAGGGCGTCCCCCCGCTCCAGGATGCGCAGGTACCAGGTCAGGGTCACCTCCTCCTGTTCTTCGGGAGTCAGACGCCAGGGGAGGTCATCCCGTTGATGCAGGCGTTGTACGATGGTGAACAGGGTGATGCCCACACTCACGGAGATGTTGTAACTCTCGGTGAAACCGTACATGGGGATGCGCAGAATCCCATCGGCCAGAGCCAGGGCTTCGTCGCTCAGTCCTTCCAGTTCGTTGCCGAACCAGAAGGCCACCGGCCGGTCCAGGGGGATGTCGTCCAGAGACGTCCAGGTTGGGTTATAGGGGGATGTGGCCACCAGGCGGTATCCCCGGGCGCGCAGGTATTCGGCACACCGGCGGGTGTTGTTGGCCTGGGGGTCTCGAAAACGGTAGAGGTTAACCCATTTGGAAGCCCCCATGACCACCTTGGGGTTCAGGCGGTACGCGTTCCAGTTTTCCACGATGTAGATGTCCTGCACCCCCAGGATTTCCGCGGTGCGCAGGGTCGCGCTGGCGTTTTGGGGCTGGTAGATGTCCTCCAGCACCAGGGCCACGTAACGGGTGCGCCAGGGCAGGACCTGGCGGATTCGCTCCTTCTTGTTCTCGGTGATGAACTGGCCCAGATAGGCGATGAGTTCCCGCCGAACCTCCGGGGGGATGCGGTGAATGGGAATGCCGCGCGGTTGCATCATGCCGAAACCTTCACCGACAGGGCTTCGTGGGTTCGAGGGAGTGACGACGTGGTGGCTGTTTCCGGTGCCAGCACACCCCGATAGACGCCCACCACCTGAGCCATGATGCTGAGGGCGATTTCCTCCGGGGTTTCCGCGCCGATTTCCAGGCCGATGGGGGAAACCACCCGGTCTACCCAATCCTGGGGAACCCCCTTTTCCTCCAACAGCGCCTTTCGGGTCGTGGCCCAGCGCCGTCGGGACCCGATGACGCCGATGTACCGGGCCGGGGTGCGCAACAGAACGGGCAGGGTTTCGATGTCGATTTGCGTGCCCGGGGTGACGAGCACGAAGTAGGTTCGGGGGGTGATGTCCAGGTGCTCTGGAATTTGAGACGGATGGATGACCAGATACTCGTCCGCACCGGGAATACGTTCCGGATTGCACCAGTCGGCCCGTTGGTCACATAACACCACCTTCCAGCCCAGCCACTTCCCAAGATGGACCACGGCTTTCCCCACATGTCCCGCGCCCACCACCACTAAGGTGGGGGGAGGGAGGACCGGCTCGATGTAGACGTGCACCTCGCCGCCACACACCCCGGGGTCCCCCTTCTTGGGGTCCACCATGTTGTACGTGAGATAACGGGGACGGCCGTCCTGCAAGGCTTCCTCCGCGGCCTGGCGCACCCGGAATTCCAGTTCCCCTCCCCCCACGGTGCCCTCAAAGGAGCCATCGGCGTAGACCAGCATTTTGCTGCCGGGCCGGCGGGGCACCGAGCCCCGGGTCATGACCACGGTACACAGGGCTACGGGTTGGTCTCTTTCCACGGCCTGGGCCAGGCGGCGATAGATGTCCCGTTCGTCCATACGCCTTCCTCAGCGCCGCCGGCTGGTGCCCAGCACCAGACTCACGTAGTAGAGCAATTGGAGCAGCGCGACCACCAGCGCGGCCACGTAGGTCAGGGCCGCGGCGGTGAGCACTTGCTGAACGCCTTTGGCTTCCTCGGGGTGGGTGATGATGCCCGTGGTCTTGAGGAGTTTCTTGGCCCGGGCCGAGGCGTTGAACTCCACGGGCAGGGTGACCAGGGCGAAGAGCGCGCCACCCGAGAAGATGATAACGCCCAGCCAGGCCAGTTCGGTGAGGCGCAGCATCAACCCGATGAGGATGAAAATCCAGCCCAGATAGGAGCCAATGTTCACCGCGGGGACCATGGCCGTCCGCAGGTGCAGCGGCAGGTAGTTCTGGGCGTGCTGGACGGCGTGGCCCAACTCATGGGCGGCCACCGCGGCGGCGGCCACCGTTCGTCCGTGGTATACCTCTGGGGAAAGGCGTAACGTCCGGGTCCGGGGGTCGTAGTGGTCCGAGAGCCACCCCCGTACCGGCTCGATGCGCACCGAAAGGCCGGCCCGTCGGGCCAGGTACGCGGCCACTTCCGCGCCCGTCCATCCCTGGCGCAGGGGTACCCGACTCCATTTTTCGTAAGCACTCTTCACATACCACTGGGCCAGCATCATCAAAATCAGGCCCGGCAGCATGAAGAGCAGGTAATAGGGGTTGTAGAAGAAGAACATCCTTGTTTCCCTCCTGCCCTGTTTTGGGTGTTTTTCACACAACACACGCATCATTATACCCAGGGCCTTCCCATAAAGGTGCGGGCTTTTGAACTGGTGCATACCCACATATCTCAAGTACGTTCCTGTTTCTCACCCCAAGCGAAAGGCATGTCAGATGGGCCAGCCAAACCTATCGCTGCAAGCCGTAGATAGTCCTGTCTGGGCACGGGACCGCAGAAGGGGAAACAAATGGATGCAGCGGCGGCGAAGCCGCCGCTGCATCCATTTATCTTTCTTCCAAACCCAGCAGGTGCGGGGCTTTCCTTAGGCCATTTCTTGGATACCCAGGGGATTACATCAAGTTTTTAAATTTCTCAGATGAATACCCTTGGCGCTCCTGATGTTTCCCGGTACAATACAAAAGCCTTCTCCATTGTGCAATCTGCTGCCTATTCATTCCATCCCTTTGCTAAGGAGGACACCTGATGGTGACGATTAGCGTGATTAAGGCGGATATTGGGGGTTGGGTCGGCCACAGTGGGGTGCACCCCGACCTGCTGGAGGCCGCACGCGAAGTGATGGAAAAGGGGCGCAAACAGGGCGTCCTGTTGGATTATCACGTCGCCTATTGTGGTGACGATGTCAACTTGATTATGACCCATACCCGGGGCAATGAGGACCCGGAGGTTCACGGTCTGGCCTGGGAGGCCTTCCAGAAGGCCACGGAGGTGGCCAAGTCCCTCAAACTCTATGGCGCGGGTCAGGATTTGTTGGTCGACGCATTCAGCGGGAACGTGCGGGGCATGGGTCCTGGCGTGGCCGAAATGACCATTGAGGAGCGCAAATCGGAGCCCATCATCGTGTTCATGGGGGACAAGACCTCCCCCGGCGCCTGGAACCTGCCCCTCTTCCGTATTTTCGCCGACCCCTTCAACACCGCGGGTTTGGTCATTGCTCCCTCCTTGCATAAGGGGTTCCGGTTCGAGATTCACGACATCCAGGAATCTAAGCGCATCTTCCTGGATGCACCGGGGGAAATGTACGACATCCTGGCCTTCATCGGCGCGCCGGAGCGCTACAACATCAAGGCGGTGTACAGTCGGGCTACGGGCGAAATCGCCGCGGTGTCGTCCACAGAGCGCCTGTCCCTGGTGGCGGGGCGCTATGTGGGCAAGGACGACCCGGTCATGATTGTCCGCTGTCAGTCCCAGTTCCCCGCGGTGGGTGAAGTGCTGGAACCCTTCACCTTCCCCCATCTGGTGCCCGGGTGGATGCGGGGTTCCCACATGGGTCCCATCATGCCCGTTTCCCTGGAGCAGGCCCGCACCGCGCGCTTCGATGGTCCGCCGCGGGTGGTGGCCTTGGGCTTCCAGATTTCCGACGGCCGCCTGATTGGGCCGGTGGACATGTTCGACAACCCCGCCTTTGATGAAGCCCGGCGTATGGCCAACCAGGTGGCCGATTACATGCGCCGCCACGGTCCCTTCGAGCCCCACCGTCTCCCTTTGGAGGAGATGGAGTACACCACCCTGCCGGACATCCTCAAGCGCCTGGCATCCCGTATGGAGGACCTGGACGGCCGGACAGCCACCACGGAAGAGGCATTGCGGGCCATGCCGGAGATGGACGTGGATTAGACCCACACCTGTGTTGGTCCATGAACAACATAGGGGGCAGCCTTTTCGGGCCGCCCCCTATGCGCTTTATGTGCATGGGCTGTGCGCTTTACCGAAGGTACTCTTCCAGTTTCTTACGGATTTCCGGGCGGCGCAGGCGGCTCAGAGCCTGGGCCTCGATTTGGCGCACCCGTTCCCGCGTGACGCCCATCTTGCGTCCTACTTCCTCCAGGGTGTAAGCCTTCCCGTCCAGGAGACCATAGCGCAGTTGTAAGATACGCACCTCCCGGGGCGGTAGCGTGCTCAGGATTTCCTCCAGCTGTTCCCGCAGCATGGATTGGGCGGCCACATCTTCCGGGGCCTGGGTGGTGTCGTCCTTGATGAAGTCGCCCAAAACGGAATCCTCTTCGTCGTCGGTGGGCATTTCCAGGGAAAGGGGATGTCGGGAGACCTGGAGCATTTGCTCCACTTTCTTGGGGGGCACACCCATGGCCTCTGCCAGCTCCTCGATGGTGGGCTCGCGTCCCAGGAGTTGGGTCAGCTGGTGCTGGGTGCGGAGCAGTTTGTTGATTTGGTCTCCCATGTGGACCGGGACCCGGATGGTCCGCCCCTGGTCCGCGATGGCCCGGGTGACGGCTTGGCGAATCCACCAGGTGGCATACGTGCTGAACTTATGGCCCCGGCGCCAATCGAATTTCTTGGTGGCCCGGATGAGCCCGATGTTGCCCTCTTGAATCAAGTCCAGGAAGGGCACCCCCCGGCCGATGTACTTCTTGGCTACACTGATGACCAGCCGGGAGTTGGCGGTGATAAGCTTCTCCCGGGCCCTCCAGCCATCCTCGATGATTTTGCGCAGTTCCTCCCGGCGCTTGGGGCTCACGTTCCCCTTCGCCAGTTCGGCCCGGGCCTTGCGGCCGGCTTCGATGCGTTTGGCCAGCTCCACCTCCTCCTCCGCGGTTAGCAGGGGAATGCGTCCCACTTCCTTGAGGTAAAGCCCAATCATGTCATCGGTGTCGATGTTGGCCAGAGGATCGTCGTCCTCCCGTCGCCGGCGCAACTTCCGGGCCTCTTCCTCCACCAGGGCCAGCTCCTCGTCGGAGGGCTCTTCGGTGACGTCGTCTTCCACATAGGGGATGCCAGCATGGAGGAGGGCGTTGAAGATTTCTTCCAGTTGGTCGAAATCGTGTTCGGCTTCGGGGAAAGCGCGAATGATGTCGTCATAGGTGATGTAGCCCTTTTGGCGCCCCAATTCCAGAAGGGGTTCCAGGGGACCGTAGCCGTCCGAGGAATAGCCGTTGGGCGAAAAGGTGTCGTCCAGGAAGAATTCCTCGTCCATCATCATCATTGCCCCACCTCCTCAGGCTGTGGGAATTTCCTCAACATGGCTATCCCCCCGGGGTCGGTGTGGGCGCCGAAAAGGGGGTGGGTGTACCCAAAGCCGTTGGCAAAATCTCCTGTAAAAGTCCCTGGAAAAGGGCCGCGGGAAGGACGAAAACTTCCCCGCGAGGCACGCGACGGACATAGTACCCCTGACCCACGGGGGTGGTCGCGCCGATTTCCAGGTCGTAGAACGTGCCCGGGGCTTCCACCCGGATGCGCCATTCGGGCTCGGAAAGGCCTACGGTATCCAGCGGAACGTCGGGCGAGAGCACGCTCATGACCCGGGTGGACAGCAGAAAGGTCAATGCCTGGGCCACTTCGGGTGGAAGGTCGACTTCCCCAGAATTGGCGTGCCATTGCCCCTGTTCGTCGCGCTGGATGGACAAGATGAGGGTTTCGCCCCGGTAGATGTCCAGACGTTGCACCCGGTCCACAAAGGCGGGCGGCAAGAGATAGGGCATGAGGGTCGGTGTTGGTGATGAAGCGAGATTCCCCTGGCGAGATAGACGCCACTGGCGCACGCCCAGAAGAAGCACGACGGTAAGGAGAAAAGCGCTCCACCATAGAACCGTTCGCCGTTTCATCGCCGGTCACCCTCGCATCCGCCGGTAAGCCCAGACGCCCACGCCCAGGACCACCACACCCGCGGGCAAGAGGCAGACCGTGGTCAGGGTCAGTATGTTGAGGAATACGGCGCTGGGGATGTTGAGGCGTCGTTCGATTTGGGTACGCGGGGTGATGTTGATGAGGTCCTCCTGTTCCGCGGCCCAGTCCACCATGTTCAGGGCCAGCAGGCCGTTCCCCAGTTCGCCGTAGTACATGTTAGCGACGAAATCCGCGTCCCCGGTCACCACCAGCCGCCCGCCCGCGGGGCCCTCGGCGGCCACGGCCACCACCAGAGGCCCAGCGATGTCGGTCTCGGGGTCAAAGGCGACGTCTCCTCCCGTTTCCTCCCGGAGGGGAGCCAGGTCCGTCTCGCCCCAGGCCTGGGACGAGGTGAGCACCAGGGGGATGAGGGAGACCTCCTGGGGTGGGGTCTCCACCGCGTCCAGGGTGCGGGCCAGGGGAAAATACGTGCGCCACCCCTGCAGGCGCTCGGTGATAGGATGCCGGGCGTATTGGGCGGCCAGTGCGATGCCCGGCTGGGGAGAGGAGGGGTCCACGACTGTCTCTTATACACATCTGAC
>WFUL01000101.1 GCA_015484985.1 Anaerolineales bacterium
GCCCAGATGTTCCTGAGCCAGGAGAACTACACGGCTGCTCGTGGTGAATTGGCCGCCTTGACAGATATGTTAGGTGCTCGCTTGTTGTTGATGCCGGAACCTCAGCAGACACCCTGGCAAGATATTCTCTCTCGCGTTGAAGCAGCCCAACAGGCTCTTCCCCAAAAACCGGTGGAGGCCCAAAGGGCTCTGGATGCAGCATGGAACTTATTGATGACCATCGGAGGGGAGGATCTGGCTGTCCCTTCGGCTTTGCCGACAGGATCTCCCCCGACACCGACCCCTGAGCCGACACCTACACCAGAAGGGTAATTCCGGGGTTCGGCCTTGGCTACTGTTCTCACCATAGATGACGAAAGACTCGTTCAGGAGGCGCAACCATGACCGAAGAGCAAAAACAGCCCCAGCCTGCTCCCCAGACCCCTCCTTCCTCGCCCCCGGGACCGGCGGAGGCGGAGGGCCCTTCCGCGCCGGAATTTCCACCGGTGGGGGAAACGACCCCGCCAGGGGAAACCATGGAGCCGAAGCCGCCTTCGCCCTGGCGACGGCGTTTACGGCGTTTCCTGTGGTTGCTGGCCGGGGTGGTATTGCTCTACGTGTGCGGTCTGTTGAGCGCGGTGGTGTTGGTGGTCCAGCCTTTGGAATCGCAATATCAGCAAGCCCTCTTACGGGAGCGAGAACTCAACGATCAAATCGCCTCCCTCCAGGCCACTTTGGAAGCCCAAGAGGCCCAACTGAAGGCAATGGAACAGACAGCGGCCCAGACAGAGGCCAAAGTGGCTTCGCTGGAGGAAGCCGAACTTCGACGACGTCAGGAGGCCTTGTTGAACCGGGCGCAAAAGGGCCTCTATAAGGGCATCGCCGCGTTGTATGAGAAAGACACCCTCACGGCTCGATTGGCCCTTCGAGGGGCCTTGCAGGACCTTTCGGAGCTGTCGGACATCGCGCCCGAGGAATGGCGCGATGTGCTTCAGGACTTACAGCAGGAACTGGAGGATTTGTTGCCCCAGCTCACCGCCACAAACACAACGTTACTGCGCCTCCAACGCATCGCCGATGCTCTGGAGGAAGTCGCAAACCAGCTCGAACGGTGACCGCCCGGGTGGCCTGGCCCCGGCTTCTTGGTAGCGAAGGTAGATATCCACCTCTCCCCTACGCCCGCCCCCGCACCAAATACGTGGGATGGGCCAGATCCTCTTCGGCCGCGGGTTCCACGCGCACCGGTGTGGCCTTGTAGTGGGGGATTTTGGCCTGGGGGTCCAGGTAGTCGCCGGTGAGCAGGTTCGCGGCCGCTTCCACGAAGTGCATGGGCAGGAACACGATGCCCGGGTTCACCTTTTCCGTCACATGGGCCCGGCATACCACCGACCCGTGCCGGGAGGTCACCCGGACGGGGCTGCCATCCCGGATGCCCAGGTGCTCGGCATCCACGGGATGCACCTCCAGCACGGGCATGGGGAAGAGCGCGTCCAGGTCCGAGTGGCGGGTCAGAGTGCCGCCGTGCCAGTGCTCCAGCAGCCGGCCCGTGGTCATCAGGAAGGGGTATTCCCTATCCGGCACCTCGGGCATCTCGGGGAAGTCCAGGGGGAAGAAGCGGCCCTTGCCCGCGGGGAAGCCGTCCTTGTAGAGGTACGGGGTGCCGGGATGGTCCTCGCTGGGGCAGGGGTACTGGATGCCCTGCTTCTCGATGCGCTCGTAGGTGATGCCCCGATATGCGGGCACGGCCTGGGCCACCTCCCGCCAGATTTCCGAGGGATGGGTGTAGTCCCAGTACGCGGTGTGCTCGCGGCCCAGGCGCTGCTCGATGCGTTTGGCCAGGTCGCACAGGATTTCCCAATCGGGCCGGGCCTTCCCCCGAGGCTCGATGGCCTTGCGCACCCGCTGCACCCGGCGGTCCGTGTTGGTGAGGGTGCCATCTTTTTCCGCCCAGGAGGCCGCGGGAAGGAATACGTCCGCGTAGGCCGCGGTCTCGTTGAGGAAGAGGTCCTGCACCACCAGGAAATCCAGGTTCTGCAAACGGCGCTCGGCCTCGGCCAGGTTGGGTTCGGACATCAGCGGGTTCTCGCCCATGACGAAGAGGGCCCGCACGCCCTCGGGGCCGATGTGCTTGATGATTTCCGTGACCGTAAGACCGTTCTTGAGGGGCAGGGAGCCCGGTTCCAGGTTCCACGCCTTTTCCCAGTGGGCCGCGGCCTCGGGGTCGGTCACCTTCATGTAGCCGGGGAACACCGAGGAGAGCACGCCCATATCCGAGGCGCCCTGCACGTTGTTCTGGCCCCGCAGGGGGTTGAGGCCGGTGCCCGGCTTGCCCACGTGGCCGGTGAGCAGGGCCAGATGCACCAACGAAAGCACGCTCGCGGTGCCGAAGGCGAACTGGGTCATGCCCATGCCCCAGAAGAGCATGGCCCGCTCCGCCTGGGCATAGAGCCGCGCAGCCTCGACGATGCGCTCCCTGGGCACGCCGGTGACCTGTTCGGCGAATTCGGGGGTGAACTTCTCCATGGCCCGCGCGAACTCCTCGAAGCCCACGGTGTGCTCCCGGATGAAGGCTTCGTTGTACCAGCCTTCCTTGATGATGACGTGGGCCATGGCCGAGAACAGGGCCACGTTGGTGCCGGGCCGCAGGGGGAGCCACAGGTGGGCGAAGTCCACCAGCTCGATGCGCCGCGGGTCCGCTACGATGAGTTTCACGCCCCTTTCCTGCACCGCGCGTTTGATGTGCAGCGCGATGATGGGGTGGTTCTCCGTGGTGTTGGACCCCGCGACCAGGGCCACTTCGGTTTCCAGCACCTCTTTGGCTGTGTTGCTCATGGCCGCGGAGCCGATGGAGGCCTGGAGCGCGGCCACGCTCGCGGAGTGACACAGCCGCGCGCAGTGGTCCACGCTGTGGGTGCCGAAGAGGGCCCGGAAGAGCTTTTGGAGCAGGTAGTTGTCCTCGTTGGTGGCCTTGGCGCTGCCGTAGGCAGCGAGGGCGTCGGGGCCGCTTTCCCGGTAGATTTCCACCAGGCGGTCGGCCACGTAATCCAGGGCCTCGTCCCAGGAGACCTCCACCCAATCGTCCATGCCCCGGGCCGGGGTGCGCTGGCCGGCCTTTTGGCGCGTCTTGCGCATCAGGGGCACGGTGATGCGGTGGGGATGGTAGACGAAATCCAGGCCGAAGCGCCCCTTGACGCACAGCCAGCCGTTGTTGACCACGCTATCCCAGGGCGCTTCCACCCGGTAGATGTAGTCGTCCTTGATGTACAGGTCCATATTGCACCCTACGCCGCAGTAGGGGCAGATGGTGCGTACAATGCGGTCGGGGTGTAACATATGTCCACCTCCTCGGTTGGAAAGCTCCGTTCAGGTCTAAGTGTTCCACGATATAATTTTGGAGCCTCCATAATCAACGCTTTTTGCGTATACCGCCTTTGAGGGTTGCCTGCAAGGCTCTGAGCTCGTCCCATCGTCCTTCGGCGGCCAGTCGAGCCT
Source organism: Anaerolineales bacterium (assembly GCA_015484985.1). Classification (GTDB taxonomy): domain Bacteria; phylum Chloroflexota; class Anaerolineae; order Anaerolineales; family DRMV01; genus S139-71. The sequence continues at coordinate 3,472 of WFUL01000101.1, forward strand.
GCTCCGGCCAGGTCTGGAGATGGCTGATGTGGGCGATTCCCGCGGCATCCAGGATGGCCTGTAATTCCTTCGGTGTCTTCTTGGCCAGGTCTCGATAGGTGCGGATGCCCGCTTCTTTGAGGGCCTGTTCCAATGCCGGGTCAATGCCTTCGATGACTTGTAAATCGTCTTCGACCGTTTCGTGATTCAGAGGCTCCGAGGTCATGGGGTATGCGAATTCGGGCTGGCCGAATCGCCGGGCAAACCACATCAGCAACACCAGGATGACCACAAGGACAACCACCCAAAAGATGGTGTTCATGGACATCCTCCCCTTACAAGGGGTTTTCGATCCTGGAGTCTCGCGAATAAACCCAGCGTACCTCCCGGCGCATTTGTCGGGCAAAGGCCGTGTCCAGGCTTTCCCACTCCTCCGGTGTGTACACCAGCACGTCTGCGGGCACGGGCAGGCGTTCGTAAGGGTACTTCACCGCCCGTTGGGAAAAGGGCGCGTCGGTTGCCGTCACCAGGATGACCACGTCCAAATCGCTGCCCACCCCCCAATCGCCTCGGGCGTAGGAACCAAAGAAGCCCACCCGAAGCACTTCGGGATGCGTCCGGGCGATTTCCCGGGCCCACGCCCGTAGCGCGGCTTCGACTTCTTCCAGCGCCGGCCAGCGCAACAGGCCGGAGGACAGGGGACGCACGGGCATCTACCTTTCCTCTCGGGGAAGATGGGCCTGCACGAAGGCCACAATCTCCTCGGCAAAGGTTACCGCTTGATGACTCTGCAACGGGCCGTAGTGCTCGAAGGGCGCGCCTTCCGCGTGGCCATTGGGGTAGCGGGGAGGAATATAGTAGCCATCCAGCACGCGTGCCTTTTCAATGAGTTCCGGCGGCACCGAAATGCTCTCGAGAAGGGCCTGGAGCAGTTTGGCCACCACATGCCCCCATACATCCTGGCCCAGGGCCAGATGCAACGCTTTGACGGCCTTCTCCGCGGCTTGCTGGGCCGCGAAACACGCCCATTCATGGTGCCCGGCCTGCATGGAAAGTCGAGCCTGTTCCAGGTCCCGTTGGGCCTGCCGGAACCAATCGAGATATCGTGAAGCCATGGGTTTCTCCCATAGAAGCAAGTGATTCGTTTTCAGACATTATAGAGGATACAAGAGGCCGAGCTTACGGGTCAAGTGAATTGCTCATTTCGGACAGAAAGGCGGCGATGCGTTGTTGGGCCAGGTGGACATAAGCCTCTTCAATCTCATAACCCACGAAAATCCGTCCGGCCTTGAGGGCGGCGATGGCCGTCTGACCGCTCCCCATAAAGGGGTCCAGCACCACCTCTCCCGCGAAGGTGTACAGCTGGATGCAGCGATAGGGCAGCTCCGCCGGGAAGGGTGCAGGGTGGCCGATTTTGCGGGCAGGGACGGCGGGGAAGGTCCACACGCTTCGGGTGTACTCGAGGAACTCTTCCCGGGAGATGGTGACGACCCGACCGTCAGGGTTGGGTCGTCGGAAGGTGTCCTTGCAGAAGACCAGGATGTACTCGTGCACGTCCCGCAAGGTGGGGTTGGTGGGCGAACGCCAGCTTCCCCAAGCGGTGGAGGCACTGGCCGAGGCGGCCTTGTTCCAGATGATTTCCCCGCGCATGAGGAAGCCGAGCTCCAGCATATCCTGGAGGATGAAGGCATGGAGGGGAATATAAGGCCGCCGGCCCAGGTTGGCCACGTTGATACAGGCCCGGCCGCCGGGGACCAGGACTCGATAGACCTCCTTCCATACCCTTCGGAGGAACGCCCGGTATTCCTCCAGGGTAAGGTTTTGGTCGTATTCCTTGCCCACGTTGTAGGGAGGTGAGGTGACCACCAGATGGACGCTTTGGTCGGGGAGTTCCCTCATATCCTCGGCCGACTTGCAGAAAATGCGGTTGCGCACCGAAGGGGGAAGAGGAGTTTCCTGGTAGGGCACGTTTTTCTCCTGAGGAAGGCCGGAGTAGAGGCGACTTCCGTAGAAGGGGGAGGCATCGTGGCTGCGGCGCCCCGGTGAGCCAAAGGGGCTGGTACGGGTGCGCCGTTTGCGGGAACGTCCCATAGATGAATTTTCCTTGGCTTCCCAGGATGTCCCCGGGTTAGGATGGGTTTATTATACTGCCTTTGCAGGCCTTTAGGGTTTCACGTGAAACAGAGGGTTCACCTACATGTGGCGGGGATGCTTTCTGAGGTTTCACGTGAAACCTCAGGGAAAAGGGGCGCAAGGAGACAGGGAGGAAGGGGCGAAAGTAAGGGCGCAGCCGGGGCCTGGTGGATTGCGCTTCCCTCGGGGCCCGAAATCTCCGGATCTGGTCACGCGTTTATCCCAAAAGTAGAGGGTGGTTCTTCGTGATTTCATGATAGCCTCTCTCCAGAAGAGCAGGAGGTCAGGCGTTTTCAAGTGAACGTAAAACGGCCGGCGCCGCTATGCCGCCGGCCGTTTTACGTTATGTGCTTTGCTCGCTCATCGGGCGGAAGCGTAGAGACGCTCTCGGATGCGGCGGATGCGCTTGCGCAACGCTTCGTCCTGTTCGTACTGCTGGGCGATTTTCTCACAGGCGTACATGACAGTGGTATGGTCCCGGCCCCGGAACAGATGGCCGATTTGCGGATAGGAGTAGCGGGCATCTTCCCGCAACAAGAACATGGCCACCTGCCGGGGGAGCACCACCTTGCGGGAGCGTGAGGCGCTCATCATTTTTTCCACCGTGGTTTCAAATTCCTCTGCCACGATACGCAGCAGGTGATGGGGGTCGACCTGGAGGCGTCGGGGTAGCAGGTCCGCCAACACGGCTTCTGCCAGGTCGCGCGTAATGGGTTGACGGCGAAGTTCGTGATAGGCTCGCAGCCGATTCAAAGCGCCTTCCAAGGTTCGAATGTTCCCCTCGATGTGCC
>WFUL01000102.1 GCA_015484985.1 Anaerolineales bacterium
GGATGTCTTCGATTTCCAGGAAATCGATGATGTCTTCGACGAAGTCCCGCATTTCGATTTGTTCCTTCTGGGCCGGACCCCAATACATCATGGCCTGGAGCAATCCCGCCTTCATATGGATGTGGGCTCCGGCCATGAGGTTCTCCAACACCGTCATGTGACGGAAGAGTTCGATGTTCTGGAATGTACGGGCCACGCCTACCTGGGCAATCTGATGGGGACGCATTTTCGTCAGTTCGTACTCATTGCCGTGGTTGTAAAAGAGAATGCGTCCTTCCTGAGGGCGATAGCGTCCACTGATGCAATTGAGCAGGCTGGTCTTTCCCGCGCCGTTGGGTCCGATGATGGCCAAGATTTCGCTTTGACGTACGTGCAGACTCACACCGGATAAGGCGGTCACGCCACGAAAATGTAAGGTCACATTGTCCACCACCAGTTGGGTTTCGCCAGGCTGAAGTGTGCTACGATTCAAGTTGTACCGAAAGCCACGCTGGAGCATGAATTCTGCCTCCCGGCAAGGACGATGGTTCAACGGCCATCCGAAAGCCTATCGAGGGATGGGTACCTGCTATTATAACGGTTCTTTCGGGGAAAGGTTGATACCCGACACACAATCGCCGTCCTTTCCTTTTGCCAAGGTTAACCCGTATTGACCTCATTGGTTAGAAAAGTCTTTTCATTAACGCACCTGTGGTCTCAAGTATACTTGAGACTCAGGAGGTGGCTCTGATGCCCCAACGTCTCCTCATCACGGGTCGTCCCGGAGTTGGAAAAACCACTTTGGTCCAGAGGGTCGTGGCCGGCTTGTCGCGTCCCCTTCGAGGGTTCATCACCCAAGAGGTGCGGGAGGGAGGCCGGCGGGTGGGATTCCAGGTTGTCACCTTCTCGGGACGTAAGGTCTGGCTGGCCCATGTCGCCCGGTCGCAGGGACCGCGCGTGGGCCGATATCGGGTGAACCTGGCGGGGTTCGAGGAGGTGGTGCTCCCGGAGTTGGACCTGCAGGACGCCCCGCCGGAAACGTTGGTCGTGGTGGACGAAATCGGCCCTATGGAATTGCTCTCCGTCCCCTTTCAGAAAGCCCTCATGGCCCTGATGGACGGTCCCTGGGATGTCCTGGCAACGATGGCCTTGAAACCCCATCCCATCATCCGCGCCCTCAAGGCCCGGCAGGATGTCGAGGTGGTGGTGCTGACCCCGCAGAACCGGGACGCCCTGGTACCGCAACTTCGGGCCCGGCTGGGGAGGGCCCCCTCATGATTTCCGTGCGCGACCTGGTCATTCGATATCCTCGCGCGCCCCATGCCGCCCCCGCGGGCCTGTCCCTGGAGGTGGACGAAGGGGAGACCGTGCTCCTCCTGGGCCCTTCGGGTTGCGGCAAATCCAGCCTGGCCTACGCCCTCACCGGCCTGGTACCCCACGACCTGTATGCCCGGGTGGAAGGCGAGATTTGGGTGCGAGGGCTGGACCCCCGCCGGGAGCCGCCCGGACACATGGCCGCGCATGTTGGTTTGGTGTTGCAGGACCCCGAAGCCTCCTTCGCCACCCTGGTGGTGGAGGATGAGGTGGCTTTTGGCCTGGAGAACCTGGGGGTCCCGAGGGACGAAATGGAAGACCGCATCCAGCGAGCCCTGGCCCAGGTGGGAATGCTCTCCTATCGTCACCGTCGGTTGGAGACTTTATCGGGAGGCGAGGCCCAGCGAGTAGCCCTGGCCGCACTGCTGGCCATGGAGCAGCCCATCCTCGTCTTGGATGAACCAACGGCCAATTTGGACCCTCCGGGCACCCGGGAGTTCTTCCAGACCCTGGCCCGCCTTAAAGGACGTCACACCATGCTACTCATCGAGCACAAGGTGGACGCCTGCCTGCCCCTGGTGGACCGGGTGGTGCTCCTGGACGCGCGGGGCCGCGTGCTGGCCCAGGGTCCGCCTCGGCCCACGTTGGAAACCCATTTGGAAGAAGCCTTGCGCGCCGGGCTCTGGCTTCCCGAAGACCTGGACCCCCGGGCTCGCTTTCGGGTGGACTTCACCCAGGGCTTCCCCGAACTGAACGACCATCCTCCGGCCGTTGCGGTTCGCAACGTGACCTTTGGCTATCGAGAGGGGCAGCCCATCCTGCGCGATGTGAGTTTTACTCTTCCCCAGGGGGATTTCGTGGCCCTGGTAGGGCCCAACGGCGCGGGGAAGTCCACGCTGGCCCACTTGCTGCTGGGGTTGAAGGAGCCCCAACAGGGAACCATCGCCCTTTTTGGTCGAGACGTTCGCGTCCTCGCTCCTGAAGAGCGCATCCGCTACGCGGGTTTGGTCTTCCAGAACCCGGAGCATCAGTTCGTAACCGAGCGGGTCTGGGATGAACTGGCTTACACCCTCCGAGTCCACGGCTGGGACGAAACCCGCATACGGGCGCGCGTGCAGGCCTTGCTTGCCCGGTTTCGATTGCAGGACTATGCGCAATACAACCCCTTTCGTCTGAGCCAGGGCCAGAAGCGTCGGTTGAGCGTGGGCACCATGCTCGCCGGCGGCCCCCGGTTGCTCATTTTCGACGAACCCACCTTTGGTCAGGACCGGAACACGGCCTATGCCCTTATGGACCTGATGCTGGACCTCAACCGAGAGGGTGTTACCATTGTGGTCATCACCCACGACATGCGCCTGGTACGCCAATATGCCCGACACGTGTTGTTGTTGCAAGAGGGACGACTGGCGTTCCACGGGCCCACAGAGGTCTTTTTCCAGTCCCACGACCCCTCTACCTGGAGTACGTCATGACGGTTAGCAAATGGCGCTATTTCCTGGCGAAACTCTGGTGGTTCAGCCTGGAGAGCCTCAAGGAGCCGTTCGGACTGCCTTTGTTCTTCAAAGGCTTGTTACAAGGGGCGCACATGGCGGAATGGGTCAAGATGCTTCGTTATCGGGCCTGGTTGCGGAAGATGAACATCCGGACCGTTCTCGACGTCGGCGCACATGTGGGCGAATTCGCCTCAGCTGCTCGGGTCATGTTCCCCGAAGCGAGAATTTATTCCTTCGAACCTCTACCTGAGGCCTTTCGGCGTTTGCAGAAGCGCATGCAATCCGCACGTTGGCAGGGCTTTCCTGTGGCGCTGGGGGAGCGTTCGGGGGAGACGGTCGTTTACAAGAGTGCTTACACGGCTTCTTCTTCCCTGCTGCCCATGTCGGAAGCCCATACACGAGAATTCCCCTGGACTCAGATGCAGGAGCAAATACGCGTTCCCCTCAAGCGCCTGGACGAGATGGACTTGGCTCTCGAGCCCCGGGTGTTCCTGAAAATCGATGTCCAGGGGTACGAATTGCAAGTGCTTCGAGGCGCTGTGGGCCTGTTGCCCCACATCGATGTCTGCCTGATTGAAATTTCGTTCGAACCCCTGTACCGTGGTGAGGCCCGTTTTGAGGATGTCTACGCGTGGATGCGGGAGCAGGGCTTTCGATACCGAGGGGCCTGGTCGCAATTCGTTTCCTTACAGGATGGCCGTATCTTGCAACAAGACGCGTTGTTCGTGCGCGAGGGTTCAGGGCTATAATTCCACAAACGCCTGGGAGGATGGTATGACGCTGGACTTGGGTTCGGGCATTTCTGTCGTGATGCTGGCCCTTCCGGTATTGGGCGGACTGCTTCCCGCGGTGGCCCAGGACTGGCGCTGGATTCTGTTGGGCGTGGCCCTGGCAGAGGCGGGAGCAGGGGTGCTGTTGCTTCGGTTGTGGCCTCCTTTTATGGCCCTCAGCCTGCTCATTGCCGGGTGGATTGCCGCAGCCTTTCTGGGGTTGGGCCAGAGTGCCCAATGGCAGCGGGGCGCTCCGATGCCGGAGGCCTGGGCCGGGCGCCTGTTTCGGTTCACCATCACCGGCTTTGCCCTGGTGCTTCTGGCCTACCAGACGGAAAACACCCTGGCTTGGCTGCCACGCGGATTTACGCCAGCCATGGCCTGGGCGGCCCTGGGCTTGATGCTTACGGGCATTCTTCACCTGGCCATGACGCAACATCCCTTTCGGGTTACGGCCAGTTTGCTCATCCTGTTGGCCGGTTTCGTGTTGGTCTATGCCTACATCGAACAATCCCTGCTGTTGACGGTGTTGTTGGTGGGCGTCAAGCTCTTCCTGGGTGCCATGGGAAGCTACCTGCTGTTCGCACCCGTGGCAGGAGAAGGGGCATGAACGCGCCCTGGATATGGATTCTCTTCCCGGGTCTGGTCGCGGTGGGTCTGGTGTTCTGGCCGGCATCCACCCGAGCCAAGGCCCGTGTGGGCAGTGGCGTTGCCCTGACCCTGGCTTTGCTGGCCTGGTTCCTTCCGGTGGATAGGCTCATCACCGTCGTGGCCGGTCGGGTGGTCGTGCAAATCCAGCCCGATTGGGTGGTGTTGGGACGGGCCCTGGTGCTTCCGGATACGCTCCGTCCCTGGGTCATGGGGGTCTACTTGGCCCTGGCCCTCTGGCTTTGGGCGGCCCCCTGGGCCCGTATGCATCCCGCCTTTGTCAGTTGGGCCATGGTCACGACGGTGTTTCTTGTGGCCGCGCTCACGGTACGGCCCTTCCTGTATGCAGCCTTGCTGGTGGAAATGGCCGTTCTGGCCGCGGTGCCCCTCCTGGCCCCCGGAGATGAACCGGTGGGCGAAGGGGTGGTGCGGTACGTGGCCTGGACCACTCTGGGCATGCCCTTTCTTTTGCTGGCCGGTAGCTTCCTGACCGGTCTGGAGACAGGCTCGGTGGAATCCCCGCAGGTCATCCGGGCCGCGGCGTTGCTGGCCGGAGGGCTGCTTCCCTGGATGGGGGTGGTGCCTTTTCACAGTGTGGCTCCCCTGTTGACCGAATCCACCCACCCCTATCGGGCGGCCTTTACCCTGACCATCACGACCACCATCATTGGCCTGTTCGCCCTGGGCTTCTGGGAACAATACACCTGGCTCCGCGATACGCCGAGGACCTACCAGGTCCTGCGTTTGGCAGGCATGGTCATGTTCCTCCTAGGCAGCCTGTGGGCGCCTTTCCAGCGCCACGCCGGTCGGGCCCTGGGCTATGGGTGGATTGCCGAGAACGGGCTGGGCCTTCTGGCCCTGGGACTGGGCGGCAGGGAAGGCGTCCAGGCCTACGCGGCCTTGATGCCCGCGCGCATGGTCTTGATGTGGGCTCTGGCGGTGAGTTTGAGCATCCTGGGCCATCCCGAAGATGCTTGGCACCGGGAAGCCTTATGGGGCCGGGCGGTGCGCAAACCCCTGGCCTCGGGCCTGTGGGTGCTGGGCTGGGCCGGCTTGGCGGCCTGGCCTCTGACCATCGGCTTATGGCCCCGGTGGCACCTGGCCCGTGCTCTGACGACTTTCGGTCCTGTATGGACGGGCGCCTTCGTCGCGGGGTTGCTTGCCCTCTCGGCCACGGCGCTGCGATGGTTACGTGTGCTGCTGGCGCCCCCCGCGTCCACCGAAAACACGGGCCCTTTGCGTGCCGAGACCTCCTGGGACCGCATCGCGCTGGTCGCGGGGTATGCACTGGTTGTGGCGGGTTTCGTTCTGCCGCATGTTTTGAACCCCTGGGTGCTGCGTGCGGTGGAGCATTTCCCCCACCTGCTGGGTAAGTAAGGTAAAATGAGACCGCTTTTCAGATTCTCACAGCGGAGGGTGTGGCATGCGCTATCCCAAACTGCCCTCGCGACAGGAGAACTTCGCGGAATGGTACAACCAGCTGGTCTTGCGGGCGGAACTCGCGGACTATGCACCGGTGCGCGGTTGCATGGTGGTGCGTCCCTACGGATGGGCCCTGTGGGAGAACATCCAGCGCGCCCTGGACCGGCGCTTCAAAGCCACGGGACATCAGAACGCGGCTTTCCCTCTCCTGATTCCCCTGTCTTTCTTCGAGAAGGAAAAACAGCACGTGGAAGGCTTTGCACCCGAGCTGGCCATTGTGACCCATGGTGGCGGCAAGAAGCTGGAAGAGCCCCTGGCCGTGCGCCCGACTTCGGAGACCATCATCGGACACATGTGGTCCAAGTGGATTCGCTCCTATCGGGATTTGCCCCAACTGCTCAATCAATGGGCCAATGTGGTGCGATGGGAGTTGCGTACGAAGCTCTTTCTGCGCACTCTGGAATTTTACTGGCAGGAGGGTCACACCGCGCACGCCACGCGAGAAGAGGCAGAAGAGGAAACCATGCGCATGCTTCGGGTGTATGAGGATTTCGCGGTCAACGAGGCCGCGGTTCCCGTCATTCCGGGCCGCAAATCCGAGAGCGAGAAATTCGCGGGTGCGGTGACCACTTATACCATTGAGGCCATGATGGGGGACAAACGGGCTCTCCAGGCCGGCACGTCCCACTTCCTGGGACAGAACTTCGCCAAGGCCTTTGACATCAAGTACCTGGACCGAAACAACCAGTTGCAGTATGTGTGGACCACCTCATGGGGCCTGTCCACGCGCTTCATCGGGGCCATCATCATGGTCCATGGTGACGACCAGGGCCTGGTGCTGCCGCCGCGTTTGGCCCCCATCCACGCGGTCATCGTGCCCATCTGGAAGAGCGATGACGACGAGGCCCGCATTCTGGATGCCGCGCGCCAGCTGCATCAGCGCCTGAGGGAGGAAGTTCGATACCGGGAGGAACCTCTGCGGGTCCACCTGGATGACCGGGACCACCTCACCCCGGGCTTCAAGTTCAACGAC
>WFUL01000103.1 GCA_015484985.1 Anaerolineales bacterium
CTGGGCCAGCCGGTCCAATTGCCAGAACCCCAAACGCACCATGACTCCCGAGGCCGCCACGACGAGCAACGTGACGAGCACATGACGACCTCGAAAGGCCCAGACCAGGCCCCGACGCATCCTCCGGAATCCCTCACGCATTCCGACGACCTCCCCACCACCATCCCAGAATCGCAATGAGCAACAACAGCCCGGTGGCCACCCAGAGGGTCGGGATACGAGAGGCCGGCCGGGCCTCCACCGAGAAGGTGAACACCGCCTCGTCCTGGGTATCGGGTAGACGCACGTGCACCGCGACCTGCCATGGGCCTTCCCAGGGCAGGTCGACATCGGCTTCGTAGTAGTAGGGATAGGCTTCTCCCGGAACCGCCTCCACGGTCAGGGGCGCACCCTGTTCCGGGGTGAGGACCACCGTGACCTGGGCGTGGGTTACCGGAATGTCCCGCCGCTCACCCGGCTGGTACACGGCCACAGTGACGTGAAAGGGTGCCTGCGCCCGGGGAGGCTCCGGCGACGTCCAGATGTTCACCCGATAGGGGCCTACCCGACCGCCCACCACCTGGGGTTGCCCTCCGCCATGGGCGCGAACGCCCGCCGGAAGGAAGGCGAACCCCACGACCACCCCCACCATTATGAGCCACACCCGCTTCATGAGGACCCTGACTCCTCCCAGCCGGGCGCCCGCATCTGGGCCTCGGTGCCCAGGTGGTAAGGATGACGGGCCGTCTTCCGTTCCTCCTGGGAGATGTAGCGGGCGACGAACACCAGGGCTGCGTAGATGAGCATCATGTTCCCGAAAATCCACATCACCATGCCCGCCAGGCGCTGGTCGTCCAGCACGGACAGGCTGAAGTAGCGGGGCACGGTGCGGTAGTAGGCGTACATGGGCACTTTGGCGAAGGCGATGGCCAGACCGGTGACCATGTTCACGGGCACCGCGCTGAGCAGGTAGACCAAACGGGACGGGAAGGAGAAGCGGCCGTGGATGCGGGGTCCGGCGTTGGTCACGTGCCACCAGTACAGCATGGCGGCGGCGAAGTACGTGAGGTGTTGCACGTCGTGCAGCCGGGGATAGGCCAGGGCCAGGCTGTACAGGTTGGGGTCATGCCAGCCGATGTAAATGGCGATGAAGGCCATCCAGGCGATTTTCCGGGTGGTCAGGGCCTTGAGGTAACGGCGAAAGGCCGCCTGGGGGCCGAAAATCCCCAATCCCCAATGGCGACGTTGGGGCCGGGGCAGGGCCCACAGGAACAGGGGCATGGGGTTGCCCAGCCAGAGCAGCGGAGGCGCGAACATGATGAGCAACATGTGCTGCACCATGTGCACGGAGAACAGGTACTGGGAGAGGGGCGCGATGGGCGACACCAGGGCCAGGAAAATCAAGAAGAGCCCCGTCCAGTACGCGGCCAATCGCCTGGGACTGGCGCTCTGCTGGCTTCCCCGTTGCCGGAGCCGTTTCCAGCCCCGGAAATAGAGGTAACCCAACACCGCCAGGGGAAACACCACTTCCCAGCGCCATTCCCACAGGCGCAAAACCTGCCACCAAGTCATGGACCGTGCCTCCCACACATAAGCTCGAACCGGTGCATCGGGCCTATTGTACCCGGGGGCAGGCCTCTCGACGCAGCAAATCCCGCCCGGGACGCGGGATTGCCGCCGCCAACGGCCCGAAGCGCGCAAAAACGAAACCGGCCGCTACTTCAACGCCATGAGGACGGGAAAGCGGCCGGTGCGCCCCTTTTCGGCCCGGTGGGAGAACCAACGGTGGGTATCGCAGGCCGTGCACAAGCCGGAGGTGCGCACCGTACCCACACCGACCTGGCGCAATTGCCAGGCATTGGCCGCCCAGAGGTCCAGGGTGAACCGCCTCCCGCGAGGGCGGAACCAGGCCTCGGCGGCTTCCCCGAAGGCGGTGCGCAAGGCCTGATGCACGTCGGGGCCCACTTCGTAATGGTCGGGGCCGATGGCCGGACCCAGTACCGCCACCATGTCCGCAGGCCGGGCATCGTAGGCCTGGACCAGGGCGTCCACCAGGGCCATGGCCACCCCCCGGGCCGTGCTACGCCAACCCGCATGGGCGATGCCCAGAACCCGCCGCCGGGGCTCGTACACCAAAACGGGCAGACAATCAGCGAAACGCATCAGCAGGGTAACGTGAGGGAGATGGGTGATGATGGCGTCGGCCTGCAGGGGCGGCATACGACGCCCGCGGGGAACAAGGGCCTGGACCACCTGCGCCCCATGCACCAGCCAGGTATCGTACCGGGACGCGAAAGGACGCTCCAGGGCCTGGAAGACCCGGACCAGGTTCTCCCGCACCCGCCGGGGGTC
>WFUL01000104.1 GCA_015484985.1 Anaerolineales bacterium
GCCTGGCACGGCGCGGCTTTGGGCTGCCAGAGGAGCCCCCCCTGGGTTCGGGAGACGTGCTCCTGATGGGCGTCCTGGGCTTCTTTCTGGGTTGGCCCGCGGTGGTGGCCGCCCTCATGGCCGGTGTGCTTCTGGCAGGAGGGTTCAGCCTCGTCCTGGTCCTCCTCTCCCTGCTCGTCCGCAGGCAGTGGCCCCGCAACGTATACCTGCCCTACGCGCCCTTCCTCATCCTGGGGGCGTGGTGGGTCCTCTACCTGTGAAGGCCCAGGAGACCGGGGGCAGGCCCGTCCTCCGCGATCGGACGCCGCAAGGAAAACCCACGCGGGCACACCATACCGAGAGGTCGTCCATGGGTCAGTTGCTTCCCCTGCACTACCATCATCTGGCTCAGGTGGCGGATTTGCTGGAAGTGGCCTTCCAGCACGTCATGGACCGGGAGGGCCGGGCCTTCCTCAAGCGGCTCCGCCAGCTTTCCCACAGCCTTCTGCCTCGTCCCGCTTCCCCAGGCTGGATTGAGGAGTTGGGCCTGAAAGGATGGGTCTGGCTGGAAGACGGGCGGGTGGTGGGCCATGCCGCCATCTATCCCGCGCCCCGCAAGGGGGAGTACATCCTCGTCAACGTGGCCGTGGCACCGGAATACCGTCGCCGGGGCATCGCCACCGCATTGGTCCAAGCCGTCATGGAGGATGTACGGCGACAACAAGGCACCTGTTTGTGGTTGGAGGTGGACGAGGAGAACCAGGCCGCCCGACGTCTCTACCAGACCCTGGGGTTTACCTATACAGGCACCTGGTACCGATGGGGGCTCATGGTGCCCCGGCCTTCGGCTCCCCAACCGCGTCCCCGGCTCCCCCGCATGCCTCTATACCGGATGACCCGGTCGGTTTGGGAGCAGGTATACCCCTGGCTGCGCGCCTGGTATCCCAAGGACCTGGACTGGCGTTATCCCGTGGGGAATCTGGACCGTCTGCGGCCGGGATGGTGGCCCTGGCTGTACCGTAAGTTCCTGGGTATGCGAACGACGGCCTGGTACGTCGGCCGCTCGAAGCGGCCCGCAGCCGCGATGTTCTGGTTCTTCATGCCTCGGGGTGGATGGCAACGCCTTTTCCTGGCCGCGCCCGAGGAGGTCGAAGAAGAGGTGATTGCGGGCCTGGTCCGACCCCTGTACCGGCGTCCTTACGTCTTCCTCCTGGACGCGCCACGCCGGACTCTGGAGGAGGTCCTCCCCCACCTGGGCTTCCAACTGCGCCGACGTCTGGAAGTGTGGCGCTGGCGACCTCCCCAGGGGAGACCTCGAGCCTCACGAGCCTAACGTCAACCTCGTTGAGGTCTCCCGTGGAGAGAAACGCACATGGAATGGACCCTGCACCACGTCCACGCCTGGGACCTCTCTCCCCAGGAGGCGCAGCGGCTGCAGTGGCGCCTTCGGCGCTATGTACGGGAGGCACCGTTGAATTGGGAGGCCCTGCACACCGTGGCCGGCGTGGATGTGGGCTTCCCCCAACCCGACACCGCCCGGGCCGCGGTGGCCGTGCTGTCCTATCCCGACCTGGAACCGGTGGATTGGGCCGTGGCCGAGATTCCCACGCCTATGGAGTACGTCCCGGGATTGCTCTCCTTCCGGGAACTGCCCGCGGTCTTGAAGGCCCTGGAAGGACTTCGGGTGCGACCTGATGTCTTCCTGGTAGATGGTCAGGGTATCGCGCATCCCCGGGGCCTGGGCATCGCTGCCCACCTGGGGGTGCTCCTCGACTGGCCCACGATAGGCGTGGCCAAGTCCCTGCTGGTGGGACGTCCCCAAGGTCCCCTGGGGGAAACCCGCGGCAGCACCGTCCCCCTGGTGTATCGGGGTCGGGTGGTGGGCATGGGCGTGCGTACCCGGGAGAAGGTGAAACCGGTCTGGGTGTCCATCGGCCACCGGGTGGACCTGCTCGGTGCGGTGACCCTGGTGTTGCACACCGCGGTCCGCTACCGCCTCCCGGAACCCATCCGGGCCGCGCATCGGCTCTCCAAGGGTCGGAATTCCCTTTGAGGAATCAAAGCGGAAACCTTGAGCGATGATGCTCGAAGACCAACACCACACAGACGTTTTTTAGTTCTAACAAAGGTTGTTCGAAAATCTCTATCCGCGTCGTTGGATCAGGTCTGACCGGGTACAGGTCCGGAAGAGAGGAGAAAAACAACAATAAGCAGCGTCAGAAGCGTTGATGTCAGAACTTGAAAGGCGCAAGAACACCGCAGAGAAAATCCCCAAAAATCCCCTAAATCCACCCGCAAGAGGCTTGACATCGGGGAGTAAAACCGTAAAATGCTACAGTTGAATGGATGATTTCACAACTCATATCAGAAGAAAAGAGGAGGATAGCAATGCGGCGCAAGGAACTGCCCATCTTCTTGCAGTACCTCATCCGGAAGTATCGGGAGTTTCAGGAGCAGGGTGTGGACCCCAAGGAGTGGCGGTTGCCGCCCCTGCACCAGATTAGTGAACTGTTGGGGAGCAGCGTGCCCAATCTGCGGGAGCAACTGGCCGTGGCCCGAGCCCTGGGCTTCGTTGAGGCCAAGCCCAAGGTGGGCATCCACCTGCGCCCCTACACCTTCCGCCCCCCCATCTCCCTGAGCCTGCAGGTGGCCGTGGCCATGGACCGTCACCACTTTGACCAGTACCTGGACCTGCGCCGACGGCTGGAAAAGATGTATTTCCTGGAGGCGGTGCAGAGCCTGACGGAAGAGGACAAACAAGAACTCCGGGCGTTGGTGGACGAGGCCTTCCAGAAGTTGAACGAGGACCCCATTCGCATTCCTCACCGGGAGCACCGGGACCTGCACCTGATTGTGTACCGGCGTCTGGACAACCCCTTCGTGCGGGGCCTGCTGGAGGCCTTCTGGGATGCCTACGAAGCCGTGGGCCTCAGCCGGTACAAGGACCTGGAATACCTGCGCACCATCTGGGAATATCACAAGCGCATGGTTCAGGCTATAATGGAGGACGACTATCAGGCCGCCTACCAGGCCCTGGTGCAACATCTGGGCATGCTGGAGCAGCGGAAAGAACAGCCCTCCGTGCAGCCCAGCATTGTGGGCATGTGGGAGGACGAGTTCTAAAACAGGCCGCCGGGCGGTGCTGATAAACCGAAACGTTCGCCATCATCCAACCGTTTCCAGGAGGCCGGACCATGGCCCTGAAGCCCGCGCCTGAACCTGCGTCGGCTCCCGCGGCCCGGGAGGTGGTCAACGACTTCTCCATCACCGTGGCCACCATCAACGGAACGGGCAGCCAGACGTCGAACCTGACCATCCTCCGGGCCCTGTTTCGCATGGGGATTCCGGTTTCGGGGAAGAACATCTTCCCCTCCAACATCCAGGGACTTCCCACCTGGTACACCATCCGGGTCAACAAGCACGGCTTCCTGGCCCGCCGGGACGAACACGAAATCGTCATCGCCATGAACCCCGCCACGGTGCACGACGACATGAACAAGGTCGTGCCTGGCGGGGTTTTCCTTTATGCCGACCACATCCGTCCCCAGGGCCTGCGAGAAGACGTGATTGCTTATTCGATGCCCGTGAACAGGCTGGCCCGAGAATCGGGCGCGCCCCCGCGGCTGCGGGATTACGTCGCCAACATGGTGTATGTGGGCGTGCTGGCCTATCTCCTGGGCATCGACCTGGAGGCCATTCGGGCCGCTTTGGACTTCCACTTC
>WFUL01000105.1 GCA_015484985.1 Anaerolineales bacterium
GCCTGGATGTCCACCTGCGGGGGCGTTCGCTGCCGGTCTGAAGCGGGCCGGAAAAGGGCCCACGCGACCCCTGAGCCGGTGCAAACGAACAACAACAAAACCAGCGCACACCCGACAAGTCCAATCTGACATGACCTGGACCAACCCCGAGGGTTTTTCATGACCTTGCTCCTCCGCTACCAGGGCATAGGCGGACCAACCTTATTCTATGGAGGTGAAAGAGGGGCTGGCCTACAGGTTTCCTATATGCAACCTATAGGTGAACTGCATCGAGGTTCACCGTCCACATGGAAGAGAGATATGCCGAAGATAACTTTCGTATTGAATCTCGCAAAATATGGGTAGGCGACAGGGTATAATAGATAATTGACTGCCGAACTTCCAAGAGCAGAGGCATGTCCATGACGAACATTCCCTTCATCCCCTTAGAACTCTTCTTCGCTCATCCGGAATACGCCAACGTGCGCATCTCCCCTGACGGGCGCTTTCTGGCCTTCCAGCGTCCCTGGGAGGGCGTGCTCAACCTGTGGGTACAGGACCTGGAGACGGGCGAAACCCGCCGGGTGACGTCGGACCGTGGCCGGGGCATCCAGGCCTTCACCTGGGCCTACAACGGCGACCTGCTCTACATCCAGGACAAGGACGGCGACGAGAACTGGCGGGTATATGCCCTATCCCCCAAAGGTGGTGAACCCCGGTTGCTCACTCCGGGGGAAGGTGTGCAGGCCCGCTTCGTCCGGCTGCACCCCAATCATCCCGATGAGGTCCTGCTGGCCCTCAACGACCGGGACCCCGCATTGCACGACGTGTACCGCGTGCATCTGCCTACGGGTCAGCGGGAGCGAGTGCTGCAAAACGACATCGGGGCCATCCACTTCGTCGCGGACGAAGCCCTGCGGGTACGGGTGGCCCAGCGCATGACCGATGACGGCGGTGGGGAGTTGCTGCTTTGGGACGGCGAAGTCTGGCGCCCCTTCTACCGCTGGGGTCTGGAAGACGTGTTCGTGGAACCCGTGGAACTCCGGGGGAACACCCTGTACCTGTTCAGCAGTGTGAACCAGGAAACCTCGTCTCTACGGGCCTACGACCTGAACGCAGGGCACGAGCAGGTGCTGGCCACCGATCCGGAGTACGACATGGGCATGGGCGACCCAACCCTGGGTTCGGCCTTCCTCTTCCACCCACGCGCGGCCCGGCCTGAAGCCGTCGCCGTGTACCGGGAGAAGCAGGAGTGGGTGGTGCTGGACCCGGCTCTGGAGGCCGACTTCGACCGCCTGGCCCAGGTCGAACCCGGACGACAGTTCGGCGTGTTCAGCCGGGACCTGGCCAACCGCCGCTGGATTGTAGTCTACGACGGCGACCGCCAGTCCCTGCACTACTACCTGTACGACCGGGAGACGGGCGAGACCCGTTTGCTCTTCATCTCCCGCCCGGAAATCGAGCAGTACCCCCTGGCCGAGCGCAAACCCGTGCGCATCCCCACCCGGGACGGGCTCACCCTGCACGGCTACCTCACCCTGCCTCCCGGCGTGGAACCCAGGAACCTGCCCGCGGTCATTTACCCCCACGGCGGCCCCTGGTCCCGGGACCTTTGGGGCTGGGAACCCATCGCCCAGTGGCTGGCCAACCGGGGCTACGCGGTGCTCCAGGTGAACTTCCGGGGTTCGGTGGGCTACGGCAAGGCCTTCCTCAATGCGGGGAACAAGCAGTGGGGGCGCAAGATGCAGGACGACCTGACCGACGCGGCCCGGTGGCTGGTGGAACAGGGCATCGCGGACCTCAGGCGCATCGGCATCATGGGCGGGTCCTATGGCGGATACGCCACCCTCGCAGGGCTGACCTTTACGCCCGACCTATATGCCTGTGGCGTGGACATCGTGGGTCCCTCCAACCTGTTCACCCTGCTGGAAAGCATCCCGCCCTACTGGAAGCCCCTGGTCGCCATCTTCCACAACCGCATGGGGCATCCCGAAAAGGACGCAGACCTGTTGCGCGCGGTCTCGCCCCTGTTCCACGTTGAAAACATTCGCGCGCCCTTGCTCATCGGTCAGGGCGCCAACGACCCTCGGGTGAAGCGCCAGGAAAGCCTGCAAATCGTGGAGGCTTTGCGGAAAACAGGCAAAGAGGTGGAGTACGTGGAGTACCCCGA
>WFUL01000106.1 GCA_015484985.1 Anaerolineales bacterium
CACTCACGCCTACCCAGACGCCGTCGCCCACGGTCACGCCCACGCCCAAGCCCCTTTGCGGTTCTCGACCCTCCCTGACCATCCTGGTTGCAGGGACGTATCGCACACTTTACGGCCTGGCCGATGCCATTCGCATCGTACGCCTGGACTTCATCCATGGCCGCATTGTGGTGGTCCCTCTGCCTCGGGATTTACGGGTGGATTTGCCACCCGATGCTCCTTTCCCCAGCCCGGTAAAGTTGAATTCCAGTTACCTCCTGGGCACGCCCGCCATGCGTTACGACGCCCCACCAGAGGGAGGCGCAGAACAACTGGCCGCGACCATCACGCTGAACTTCGGTGTGAACATTGACCGCTATGTGGTGGTTGGGGCTCAGGGTTTCGAGCGCTTCATCGACGCCATTGGCGGCATCCCGGTTTACCTGCCCTATCCTCTTCAGGATCCCGCGACGGAGTCCTCCTTCCCCGCGGGTCATCAGTGGCTCAACGGCGACCAGACCCTGCGCCTGGCCCGAATCCGGAGCGACAGCAATGACTTCGTGCGCATTCAACGCCAGAACCAGATTCTCAAAGGCGTCCTGAAAAGCCTGTTAGAACTGGACACCCTCACCCGCCTTCCGGCCATTTACCGCGCGTTGAAACGGGCCATCATCACGAATCTCACTCTGGAAGACGTCACCCAGGCGGTGTGCTTGATGCAGTACATGTACCGGGAGAATCGCTCTCCGGAATTCTTCGCCGTTCCGGAGGACCTGCTCCAGGGCACCCGGGCCGAGGTCTATTTCAACCAAACCCCCTACCGGTCCTACGTGCTCCTCTGGGACGAAGCCTACGTGCAATGGCTGCAAGAGACGTTGGAAGGCATCGAACCGCCCACACCTACGCCTCAACCATAACCCCCGGGCGGATGAGCGTTGTCCAGGGAGTAAAGAGTTCACCCTGCCAAACGCTCATCCACCTCTGAATCCTCTTTCATTCCACCTCGGAGCTCTTCTCCCGCAACTTGCGCCACACCTTTTCCGGGGTGATGGGTAGGTCGTCGATGTCCACGCCCACCGCATCGTAAATCGCGTTGGCCACCGCGGGCGCGACGCCGTCCATGGGGATTTCCGCCACCGCCTTCACCCCGAAGGGATGGCTGGGCTCGAAGGTCTCCACGAAGGCCACTTCCAGTTTGGGCATCTCATGGGCCTGGAAGATGTGGTAATCCCAAAAGCCCTTCTCCCGCACCCGGCCCCGCTCGTCAAAGGTCATCTCCTCGCTCACCGCGTAGCCCAGGGCCTGGGTCATGCCGCCCTCGATCTGGCCCGACGCGGTCACCGGGTTCACGATAACGCCGCTGTCCACCACCATGAGCAGCCGGTCCACCGTGACCTGGCCCGTCTCCACGTCCACGGTGACCTCCGCGAACTGCGCGGCAAAGGGCGGCGGCGCCACGGGCGACATGTACGACGCGGTGGCCATAATCTGCTCCTGGTTCTCATGGTGCAGCGCGTTCAGCGCGATTTCCTCAAAGGTTACGAAGCGGCCATCGGGCGCGAGGGCCTTGCGGTCCTCCAGGTGAATCTCCTCGGCCGTCACTTCGGGACCGTCCCCGCGGGCGTTGAGCATGGCCGCGGCCCGCTCGCGAATCTGCCGGGCCACCTTTTCCGCGGCCCGCACCACCGCGCCGCCGCTGATGTACGTGGTGCTGCTCGCGTACGCGCCCTTGTCAAAGGGCGTGAAGTCCGTATCCGAGGAGTACACGATGATGTCCTCCACGGGCACGCCCAGCACCTCCGCGGCCATCTGGGCCAGCACCGTGTCCGAACCCGTGCCCAGGTCCGTGGCGCCCACCAGCAGGTTGAAGGAGCCATCGTCGTTCATTTTGATGCTGGCCGCGCCCATGTCCAGGTAAGGGATGGCCGTACCCTGCATGACCAGGGCCACGCCGATGCCCCGGCGCAGATGGGGCTTACCGGGCACCCGGTGCCATTCGGGGTTGCCGAACTTCTCGTCCCAGCCGATGAGTTGTTTGCCCAGGGCCACGCATTCGGGCAGGCCGTTGGTCTCGATGACCTCGGGCCGTGGCTCCCGGCCCTCGGACCAGGCGGTGCTGAAGGGATGCAACTCCCCGGCCCGCAGCGCGTTCTTCAGGCGGAATTCAATGGGGTCCATGCCCAGGGCGCGGGCGATTTTCTCCATGTGCCGCTCCACGGCCCAGAAGCCCTGGGGTACGCCGTATCCCCGGAACGCGCCCGAAGGCGGGGTGTTCGTGTACACCACGTCCGCGTAGAAGCGGATGTTGGGGCGCTCTCGATACTTGCCGTCCCCCACGTAAAGGGCCATGGCCTTGTGACCGGTGTTGCCCGCCACGGTGAGCGCGTGGCATCCGTACGCGCCCGTATCGGAAATCAGATACATGGCGTTGGCCGTGATGGTGCCGTCCTTTTTGACCCCGGTCTTCATGCGGAGAATCATGGGATGCCGGGAGCGCGCGGCCATGAGTTCCTCTTCCCGGGTGTACTCGTAGTACACGGGCCGGCCCGTGGCGATGGTCAGATGCGCGGGCACGTCCTCGATGAGGACCTCCTGCTTACCGCCGAATCCGCCGCCGATGCGGGGCTTGATGACCCGGATGCGCTTCACCGGCAGGCCCAGCACGGGCGCGAGCTGCCGGCGCACGTGGAAGGGGACCTGGGTGCTGGTGCGAATGACCAGCCGGTCGTCCTCGTCCCACCAGGTCACGGCCACGTGGGGTTCCAGGGAAGATTGCTGCACCTTCTGCACCCGGTACTCGGCTTCAAAGATGTAATCGGCTTCCTCAAAGCCCTTTTCCACGTCGCCGATGTCAATGCGAATCTGCGCGGCCAGGTTGCGCTTGGGGTCGCTGTGGTCAAAGGGCACGTAGTCGGGTTCATCGTGGATGATGGGCGCGCCGGGCTTCAGGGCTTCTTCGGGGTCCAGGACCGCGGGCAGTTCTTCGTATTCCACCTCGATGAGTTTCAGGGCCTGCTCCGCGATTTCTTCGGACTCCGCGGCCACCATGGCCACCCGGTCGCCCACGAAGCGCACCTTCTGGGGCAGGGAGAAACTATCCAGCGGGCCGGGGATGGGGTCGGACTGGCCCGCGGTGGAATAGGGCACCCGCGGGATGTCCTTGTAGGTCAGCACCGCGTGCACGCCAGGCAGGGCTTTGGCCTTGCTCACGTCGATGCGCTTGATGCGCGCGTGGGGAACGGGACTGTGCAGCACCTTGGCGACCAACATGCCCTTCAGGTCAATGTCCGCGGCGAACGCGGGCTTGCCCTGCACGAGTTTGACCGCGTCCACCTTGGGCTCGGGCTTGCCCACCCGGCGGTAAGTCTGCGTTTGAGGCACCACCTTCATCTTGGGGAGCACGTCCACCGCGGTGGCCACGCCGCCCTCCACAGGAGAAGGTGGTGCCAGGGGTTCCCCGTCGTTTTCGGGTTGTGCCTCCACTCCTGGGTACGCCTCCAGGATGGGAGGCTGTTCGGGCAGGGTCACGTCCTCACCCCGCATCCAGGCCGCGGCCAGGTGGACCGCTTCCACAATCTTCTTGTACCCTGTGCACCGGCACAGAATGCCCGAGATGGCCTCCCGGATTTCTTCATCCGTAGGGTTGGGGTTGCGGTCCAGCAGGTGCTTGGCGGCCAGGACGAACGCGGGGGTGCAGTAACCACACTGGATGGCGCCGGTCTGCACGAAGGCCTGCTGGATGGGGTGCAGTCCCCTGGAAGGCTTCCAGCCCCGCACCGGGTGCTCGCCCAGGGCCTCGGTGGTGGTGATGGCTTTGCCCTCCACCTGGGCCGCCAGGGTCACGCAGGCCAGCCGGGGCTGACCCTCCACCAGCACGGTGCAATTGCCGCAAGAGCCGTCCTCGCAGCCGTGTTTGACGCTGTAATACCCCAGATGACGCAGGGCCTTGAGCAGGGTAGTGTTGGAGGAAACCTCCAGAGTGTGGGCCTGACTGTTGACGTGAAGCGTTACACGCATCTTACTTTCCTCATCCATGGGGGCTGATAGTTATTGTACCAGAGGGGGCTTTGAAAACCCTATGAACTGGAGAGAAATAAATTCGTGTATGGGGCGGCTGCGCCGCCCCATACACGAATGCTGTCTGCCTTGGCGGGCTTTCCGCACGCCAGGAGCCATCTCCCGTGAGGAATGTCACAACCTTGTGTTTTATCAAATTTTTCCTTTCGACCACCCAAAGGGAATCCCGTACAATGGGGAAGGAAGCGTAAACTTTTCGTAAAAGTTCCGGTAGGTTGGCAGTCGCGCCCGCGCCGGGGCCCAAGGGACGTGATAGAATAGCGAGGTGTGAAACTATAACGCAGGAGAGGGAACGATGGACTTCAAAATCGGAGGTCTGGGAACGTCAGGAACGCAGAGTGCCGCCGAGCACGCACCGATTGTGATTTTGGGGTCGGGCCCCGCAGGGATGACGGCCGCGCTCTATGCGGCCCGGGATGAATTGTCCCCCATTGTACTTACGGGAATGGAGTTGGGAGGACAGGTGTCGTTGACCGAAAGCATTGAGAATTACCCCGGCTTTCCGGAAGGAATTCCGGCACAGGAGCTCATTGAGCGCTTCAAGGCCCAGGCCGAGCGCTTTGGTGCCCGCTTCATCATGGATGTGGCCACGCAGGTGGACCTGAGCCAACGCCCCTTTGTGGTCAAAACCTACGGCATGACCTATACCGCGGACGCCCTCATCATCGCTACGGGGGCCTCACCCCGAAAGCTGGAAGTGCCCGGCGAAAAGGAGTTCACAGGGCGGGGCGTCTCTTACTGCGCCACCTGCGACGGCTGGTTCTTCAAGGACAAGAACGTCATCGTGGTCGGCGGCGGAGATAGCGCGCTGGAAGAGGGCCTTTTCCTCACCCGGTACGCCACGAAGGTCACCATCGTACATCGCCGGGACCAACTCCGGGCGCAACCCTTCCTGCAAAAGCAGGCCTTTGCCCATCCAAAAATCGAGTTCATCTGGAACACTGTGGTGACGGAAATCCTGGGAGATGAGGCCGTCAAAGGCGTGCGCCTGCGCAACGTGAAAACCGGCGAAGAACGCGAAATGCCCATCGACGGTGTGTTCATCTTCATCGGCCATGTGCCCAATACGGACCTTTTCAAAGGCCAACTGGAACTGGACGAACGGGGTTACATCAAGGTCCAGGGCTGGGTGAAGACCAGCGTACCCGGGGTTTTCGCCGCGGGCGAGGTGGCCGATCCCCGCTATCGTCAGGTCATCACCTCGGCGGGGATGGGCGCGGCTGCGGCCATTGAAGCCCGCCATTTCTTGGCGGAACAGGCTGAAAAGGAAGCCACTTCCAGCACCGTAAGCACTGCATAGGAGGAATGGTCATGGCGCGACCGAAAGTCAGCATTATTGGTGCCGGGATGACCGGCTCGACCACGGCCCACTGGCTGGCCGCGATGGAATTGGCCGATATTGTGCTGGTGGACATCGTGGAAGGCATGCCCCAGGGAAAGGGTCTGGACCTGCTGGAGGCCATGCCCATTATCGGCAGCGATGTCCACATCCAGGGGACCAACGATTACGCGGACACCAAGGACTCGGACATCGTCATCATCACCGCGGGCCTGCCTCGCAAGCCCGGCATGTCCCGGGATGACCTGCTCCATGCCAACGCCAAAATCGTGAAGGACGTGGCCCTCAAGGCCATTGAGCAGTCGCCCAACGCCATTTTCATCGTGCTGACCAATCCGCTGGACGTGATGACCTACCTCACCTGGAAGGTCACCGGACTGCCCCACCATCGGGTTGTGGGTCAGGCGGGCATCCTGGACTCGGCCCGTATGCGGGCCTTCGTGGCCATGGAACTGGGCGTGAGCGTGGAGAACGTGCACTGCTACGTCCTGGGCGGCCATGGTGATAGCATGGTGCCTCTAACCCGCCACTCCAACGTGGCCGGCGTACCCCTGAACCAGATTCTGCCCCCCGACCGTCTGGAGGCCATCGTGGAACGCACCCGCAAGGGCGGTGGCGAGATTGTCTCCCTGCTCAAGACAGGAAGCGCGTTCTACGCGCCCTCCGCGGCCCTGGCCCAGATGGTAGAGGCCATTCTCAAGGACAAGCACCTCATCGTGCCCGCGTCGGCCTACGTCAACGGCGAGTACGGCCTGCATGACATCTACTTCGGTGTACCTGTGCAATTGGGCCGCCAGGGTGTGGAGAAAATTATCGAATACGACCTCAATGAGGAGGAGATGGCGGCTCTACGTCGCTCGGCCGAGCACGTGAAGGCCAATATCGCCAAACTGGAGCCTTACCTCTCCTAAAACGTTTCTCCATCGGCCTCCCCTTCGGGGGGCCGATGGTTTATCACTCCCCAGGAGGTGAACGATGTTGTTGCGAGAGCGCCTTGCGCAAAAGATTCCTGCATGGCGGGAGGCCATCAAAACCCTGCGCGCGGAGCATGGGGACGCGGTCATCGACCAGGTCCACATCAACCAAATCTTTCGCGGTATGCGGGGTTTGAAGGTCCTGGTTTCGGACATCTCCTACGTAGACCCGTACAAAGGCATCCATTTCCGTGGGTACACCATCCCTGAAATTTTGGCTCAGCTTCCCAAACCCAAGGACGGGGCCATGCCCTACGTGGGTGGCCTGTACTGGTTGCTCCTGACGGGCGACCTGCCCACGGAGGAAGAGGCCCTGAGCGTGGAAGAGGCCTGGAAGACCCACATGAACCTGCCCGAATGGGTGAAGCGCACCATCGAGAGCATGCCCAAGGACACCCATCCCATGACCCTGTTCTCCATGGCCGTGCTGGCCTTGCAGAAGGAGAGCGTGTTCACCAAGCGCTACAAGGAAGGGTTGCCTCGCGACCAGCACTGGGAGGCCGCGCTGGAAGACGCCCTGGCCCTCACGGCCCGACTGCCCGTGGTGGCCGCGTTCATTTATCGCTACCTGTACGGCGACGGCACCTACATCGCGCCCGATCCCAACCTGGACTGGGGCGCCAACTTCGCCCACATGATGGGCATTGACGACCCCCGGTACTACGACCTCTCTCGACTCTACTTCATCCTCCACTCGGACCATGAACTGGGCAACGCCAGCGCGCACACCGCGCACCTAGTAGGCTCGACCCTCTCGGACCTGTATTACGCCTTCTCCGCGGCCATGAGCGCCCTGGCCGGTCCGCTCCACGGCCTGGCGAACCAGAACGCGCTGAAGTGGCTGGAAGCGGCCTATCAGCGCTTCGGCGGTGTGCCCACCGAGGAGCAACTCACCCAGTTCGCCTGGGACACCCTGAACGCGGGCCAGGTCATCCCCGGCTACGGTCACGCCGTGCTCCGGGCCACGGACCCCCGCTACACTGCGTTCTACGAGTTCGGTGAGAAGTACCTGCCGGATGACGAGTACTTCCGTCTGGTGCAGATCGCTTACAAGGTCATTCCCAAAGTACTCCAGGAACACGGCAAGGCCGCGAACCCCTGGCCCAACGTGGACGCCATCAGCGGCGTCCTCCAGCGCCACTTTGGCGTGGAACCGACTTTCTACACCGTGCTCTTTGGCATTGGGCGGGCCCTGGGCATCACCTCCCACGGTGTCTGGGCCCGGGCCATGATGCTGCCCATCGAACGCCCCAAGTCCCTGACGGTAGCCCGCCTCCAACAGATGGTGCAGGAAGCGGCTACCGCAACCGCCTGACCGTATCGGCCCACCTCCCTCCATGCACAACGTCGGCGATGGGACGCCCGGCACTCCCCATCGCCGACGTTTTTCCTCATACAATCTTGGTGTGCTCTTTGGTAAAATAAAGATACGTTTGGGAGAATCGGTTCATGCTTCCCGTCAGTTTCAAAGGATTGGTCGCTCTCCTCTTTTGGGTCCTGTTGTTGACAGGGGGAAGTTTGGGATTTCTGCGCAAGCGACGCGTTCCCCCGGTTGAAACCCCTGTCTCACAAGTCCTCGCCCTCCTCATAGGCTTGCTGGCCTTGGGATTGGCTTGGCGGACGTCCATCCCCCTGTTCCCCATTGTCCTGGGCCGATCCTGGACTTGGTTTCCTCTGCTTTTCACCGCGGGGCTCTTGGCCCTGTTCGTCTTTGGCCCCTTATGGGGATTGGTCCTCACCGGCGCGCTAACCCTGGCCGCCACAATCCTTTACGAACAACGCCTGTCCCTACCCCTGGAATACGGAACCCTCCTCCTCATTTGGATGCTGGCCGCCTATACCCTCCGGCGTTACTGGTCAAGCCGCCGGCTCATTTACATCGTAGCCTCGGGATTCACGGGACTGATTTCAGCTTTCGTCTTGCTCTGCGCGGACCTGATTTGGTCCATGGACCTTGCCCTGGGATGGAGCATCCTTTTGGAACTCGGGCGCACCTTGCTCTTCCAACGACTTCCTTTGCGCTTCGTGGAAATCCTGCTCGGTGGTGTGATCCTGCATCTCTTCCACATCCTTTGGCAGAAACACTTCGGCGAGGACTACGATTACGACCTCTGGCGTCCCCTGCGGTGGGACCCCCCCCTCCACCACCTCTTCCTCACCATTGCCCTTCCCTTAGGCCTTGTGCTCTGGTCTTTCCTGGGCCTGCTGGGCATCCAAATGGTGGAGCAGCAAGTTCGCCAACAGATTCAAATGCAACTCGGCGACATCGTTCAGGATATGGACTACCAAGTAACGTATTTGGTGGAATCGGCGCAATTGGAACTGAACACCCTATCCCAAGAACCATGGTGGGCCAGCACGGAGGAAGGTCTCGTTTCTCCACAGCTCGCCTCTCGCCTGCAGCACTCCCGGGTCTTCCACCATTTGATGGTGGTAGACACCGAGGGACGTCTCATAAGCGAAGCGCGCCAAGAGGGGATTACGGATTGGGGTCTAAGTCCCCGCGAGCAAAGCCTCATCCAACTTTTCAAACAAAATCCCACACTAAGCTATGCTGAAGTGGTGGAGACTCCCCCGGCCGAAACCTCCTATATAACCTTCATGTCTCGATTAGCCCACCGCCCCGATTGGCTGCTCCTCGGTCGTGTATGGTTCACTCGGAGCCCCTTAATGGAGCCCGTGTTAGAAGACCTACGCCATATACAAGAATCTTTCCATGGTCGGGGTTTCCTGTTCGATATGGACGGACGCCTCCTGGTACTGGATCCCGAGGACCGTAGTTTTATGAACATGCTCACCGTTGAAGTGCTCCCTCAATTTGATACCGGCCCAGAGGGAGAAGCCTCTAACACATTACAGTGGGTGCAACTGGCCCAGGGGCAGTGGTTCGTCGGTTTCCTCCACCCCATCCCAGGCTATTCCTGGAACGTGGTCATCCTCATTCCCCTGCCTTATTTACACCAAGTGGCCGGAGAATTGGGGCAGAGTCTGCTGATTTGGAGCGCCATGGCCTGGATTGCCGTGATGCTCATGGGGCTTCTGGTCCTCTCCCGGGTGACCCACTCCCTGCGGGACCTTTCCCGGGAGGCCCAACGCCTCTCCATGGGAGACCTGGACCACCCTCTGCCTCCAGGTGGGGTCGCCGAAGTGCGCCTGTTGCGCAGTTCCTTCGAGGAAATGCGCCGGAGCCTGAAACGGCGCCTGGGGGAATTGCAACGTCTGCTGGACGTTGGTCAGCGATTGGTGGCTACCCTGGACTGGAACACCGTGGTCCTGCCGGTACTGGAAGGCGCCCTACACCTCTCCGAGGCCTCAGTGGCTCGCGTCGCCCTGATGGCCGATTTCTACCCTCGCGATTTGCCCACCACTCCCCAATGCTATTTTGGGCTCGGCCCCGGCCACGAGCGACTGGCCCCCCTGGATGACCTCTTGCTCCAACGTCTGACGCGTGAAGATTATCGCGTTGAACCCCTGGTTCAACTCTGGGACCTATCGGTCCCCCCTCCCTGGCAAGAGGATCCTGAACTTCAGTCAGCCCAAGTGCTCATTCTGCCCTTGTGGCATCAGGAACGCCCCATGGGCGTCTTCTATGTGCTGTTCCGTCATTCCCCCACCCAATGGGACGCGCCCCTGCGCTATTACCGCGCCCTGAGCGAATTGTTGCGCCTGGCCCTTTCCAGCGCCCGATTGTTCGCCCAAGCCATCACCGACCGACAGCGCCTGGAAGCCATCTTGTGGTCCTCCCCCGATGCCATCTTCATGACCGACAACAGCTTACGGGTCGTACTGGCCAACCTCTCAGCTCGTCGCTTGCTGGGATGGCCGGAAGATCCGCACGTTCTTTTACGAGAATTCCGGGTACCCTTCGCCCAAAAAGAGCTCACAGAAATGCTCCTGACTGCGGTGAATACCCCTCAATCCCGAGAAATCACCGCGCCCGATGGCCGGGTGTTCTTCGCCACCGTCGCTCCGGTACGGGTAGAGGAACGCCAGGTGGGTCTGATAGGTATCCTGCGGGACATCACCCCCTTGAAGGAGGCCGAAGCCGCGCGGGTGGATTTCATGGCCGGTGTCAGCCACGACCTGCGCTCGCCCCTGGCCGTCATCAAGGGTTACGCCTCCATGCTCATCAATCATCCCAATCTCTCCGACAAACAGCGGGATTACCTCCAGGGTATCCTTCTGGCCGTCCACCAGATCACCAGTATGGTGGACAACCTGCTGGAACTCAGCCGCATGGACCGCGGCGTGGTGGAACCTTACTTTGAGCCTTTGCCTTTGCAGGATACGGTTATGGCGGTTTTGCGCTCCCACCAAATCCAGGCCCGAAAGAAACGTATCCACTTAGAGGCGGAATTTGATCCAGACGCACCGGATACCCTGGAGGCCGACCGAAGCCTGTTCCAACGCGCTTTACAAAATTTGGTGGACAACGCTATCAAATTCACACCCGAGGAGGGACGGGTCACCGTTCGGGTGATACCCAAAGGACACAGCCGGGTATTGATCGTGGTGGAAGACACAGGTATTGGCATCGAGCCTGCGGATCGGGAACGCCTGTTCGAACGCTTCTACCAGGCGGAGAACGTGCGCCGTATGGGTCTGGGCGGCAAAGGTTTGGGATTGGCTATTGTCAAATCGGTGGTGGAATTGCACCATGGCGAGATTTGGGTGGAAAGCCAGGTGAACCAGGGCGCTCGCTTTTTTATCGAACTGCCTTTGCGTCAGCCCAAGACTGAGCCCCAATTGTCTGCGGCTTCTTAGGGAACCCTCTCTGTTTTCTTCCCTGAGGTGCACGCAAAAGTTGCCGAAGAAGGCAAAGAAGAAAAATTATATCGCCTTAGAAAGGGCTCTCAGCGTTTCGTACAGGCCTGACCAGATACGGGATCGCATAGAGAAAAGGCCTATACGAAGGCATCTTGTATCCGCCAGAATCAACAAGCGGGGTCCGAAGCGTCGATGATCAGAATTTGAAAAACGCTTGGTTCCCCTTCCCAGAGGCTTTTGACTTCCCCTGACCGCCACGGTATAATGTGCGCCGCATCCTGACCTACGAGGTGGACGTTATGGAACCTTTCCTTTATATGGCCCTGATTGTGGTGTCCATTGCCTTGGTGGTAAGCGTGATTCTGCAAAGCAAGGACGCAGGATTAGGTGGGCTGACGGGAAGCGATTTCGGCGGTTTCATCACCGCTCGTCGGGGTTTAGAGAAAACCCTCTTCCAAATCACCATCGCGCTGAGCGTGTTGTTCTTCATCCTTGTCATCTTGACCACACGGGTGGTTGGCTAAACCCATGACGTCCTCGGAAACCTCTCCCGGTCGCCCCAAAGGGCGTCTGGGGCGGTGGTTGCTGCCCCTGGCGGCCCTGGTCACCCTGCTGGTCTTGGCCTTGTGGATGGCCCAACGGCGCCAAAGCGCCCCGATCAACGCGCCGCAGGAACAGACTACCCCCCAAGGCCCCCGAGAAGGCGGCATTTATACCGAGGCCTTGATTGGGCAGCCCGGCCGTTTCAACCCCCTATTCGAGGAGTTCAACCCCTCGGACCGGGACCTCAACCGATTGGTCTACTGTCGGTTAATCACCTTCGACGCCCACGGCGTTCCCCAGGGGGACCTGGCCACCAGTTGGGGTATTTCAGCCGATGCCAAAATCTACAACTTCGCCCTGCGGGAAGACGCCCGCTGGCACGATGGAGAACCCGTCACCGCCGAGGACGTGGCCTTCACCATCGAACGGATGAGGGACGAGGCCATCCCCGTCCCCAATACCTGGAAAGCATTGTGGCAACAGGTAGAAGTCGTGGTCCTGGACCCCTATACTCTGCAATTCCGCCTCCCTCAACCCTTTGCGCCCTTCCTGGACTACTTGAGCTTCGGTATCCTGCCCAAACACGTCTGGGAGGACATTCCTCCCGCAGAGATGCGGGACCACCCCCTCAATATGGAACCCGTTGGGTGTGGTCCTTATCGTTTCGACCACTTGCTGCTGGAAGAGGGCAACATTCAGGGTGTCGTTCTCAAGGCCTATGAGGATTACTACCGTGGACGCCCCTTCATTGATGAAATCGTGTTCCGGTACTACGCCTCCCCCCAGGCTGCCCTCGCAGCATACCAGGAAGGGGAAGTCCTGGGCCTCTCCGAAATCACCCTAGACATCCTCGCCGACGCTCTGCGCCTGCCCAACCTGAACTTCTACACCGCTCGACGGCCGCGATTGACCCTCATTTACCTCAACCTGGGGGATCCCACCCTGCCCTTCTTCACCGAGGCGGAGGTTCGGAAGGCCCTTCTCATGGCTTTGGACCGCGAGCGCCTCATCCAGAAACACCTTCAGGGGCAGGCCATCGTGGCCCACAGCCCCATCTTCCCCGCTTCCT
This sequence comes from Anaerolineales bacterium, assembly GCA_015484985.1. Lineage (GTDB taxonomy): Bacteria > Chloroflexota > Anaerolineae > Anaerolineales > DRMV01 > S139-71. Next base: position 12,749 of record WFUL01000106.1, read on the forward strand.
GGGCCTATTACGAAAACATCCCCAGGGTCCCTTACGACCCTCAACAAGCCGATAAAGTCCTCCGAGAGGCGGGCTACATTGTGGCCGAGAACAACGTCCGGGCAAAAGAAGACGCGGTTTTGAGCTTCACCCTCCTGTACCCGGACACGGAACGTTACCATGGCATCGCCCAAGACATCCAAAAGGCCTGGCAGCGGCTCAACATCCAGGTCACCCTGGAAGCCCTCCCCTATGAAGAACTCATCGCCCGGCTGGAAGCCCGGGAATACCAGGCCGCCCTGGTAGACCTGGACTTTACCCGTACTCCGGATCCGGACCCCTATCCCTTCTGGCACGAATCCCAGGCTTATGAGGGACAGAACTACAGCGTGTGGAAGAATCGCCGGGCCAGTCTGTTCCTGGAACGTGCTCGGATTACACCCGACATGGGCAAGCGGCGCAATTACTACCGCAACTTCCAGTTCATCTTTGCCCAGGAATGGCCCGCTCTTCCCCTGTTCTATCCCGTCTATACCTACGGTGTGGACCGTCAGGTGCGGGGCATCCGCCTTGGACCCATTTACGACCGCAGCGACCGCTTCCAAAACGTGCTGGATTGGTATATGATGGGACCGTAACGGGGCACACGTATGGCATGGACCCAGCATCTGCCTTCCTGGATGTCGTTACCCTCCCCTTCGGGATTCGAAACCCGCCTGAAGGACGCCTTGAAGGCTCGATGGGAAAAGTTTGGTCTGTCTGTACATCAAGACGCCCTGGGGAACCTGTGGGTCCACCGCGGTCCCGAAGACGCGGCCTTTCACTGGATGCTGGTCGCGCCCCTGGACGAACCCGGTCTTGTGGTTACCCATGTGGATGAAGAGACCGGCCTCGCACGAGTGGTACCCCTCCATCCAGAAATGAGCCCTTTCCATCGGGTTCCTGCTGCGGTGCGCACCCTGGAGGGCGAGCCGGGCGTATTACGTTGGCAGCCCACCGCTCCTTTATCCCAACCCCGCTGGGAGCAGGCGGTCCTCGAATTATGGCAGGGACGGCCCTATCGCGGGCAAATCTTGTACTGGGATACCCCGGGCGCCTTCCACCCCGAAGAGCAACCGATAACACTGGTAGGACGAGGATTACATCGCAGCCTGGCCACTCTTCTGGTCGAACTCGCGCGTGCTTTTCGCCTTCAAAGGGCGCGAATCACCTTTGTGCTGGCAGTGCGTGAACAGGTGAGCACCCGAGGTGCTGTGCTGGCGGCCTCAACGCTGGCACCCCACGCCGTGTTGTACCTCAAAACCGTTCCCGCTCAGGAACGGGAAGGCCCCGGAGACCTTCCCGTTCTGGGACAGGGGCCGGTGTTAGTGGTGCGAGAACCTGGCTGGATTGCCCATCCCCATGTGGTCGCTTGGCTGGAAACACAAGCGCCCGCGAAGTATCAGCGCGCCATCCTCCCCAAGGGACCACGCACCACCCACGAAATTCCCTTCGTCACCCCGGGTGGATTGGCTTTCGCCGTCCTGGCCCTGGCCTGTCGCGGGTGGCAGACCCCGTACGAAACCCTTTCCCTGGCGGATTTGGACGTCCTGCACGCCTGGTTGCACCGTATCCTGCAAGCCCTGGACGAAACGCCACCACCCCTGTCCCAGTCCCAGGGTGCGGGGTCCGTCCATAGTCGCTCCTCGTGACAGGGGCACAGGTGACCGTCTACAATTAGGAACAATGAAGGCCCTCCCTTCGGGTGCCTCCACGGCCGCCTGGGAATGGAACTGTCCAGCAATGGAGGTGGACCATGACACAAGAAAACCATGCCGAGGCTCTGGTGGTGGGCGGAGGGATTAATGGAGTCAGTACGGCCTTCCACCTGGCCCGAGAAGGTGTCCGAGTCACGTTGCTAGAAAAGGACGACATCGCGGCCGGGCCCACAGGGCATTCCGGGGCTATCATCCGTCAGCATTACTCTCACGAAGTCACGGCCCGCATGGCCCTGGAGTCCCTGCGCTTCTGGGAGAACTTCGCGGACATCACCGAAGGTGGTGATGCTGGTTTCCGCCGCACGGGCTTCCTTTTGGCCGTCCGCCCCCAAGACGTGGAAGGACTGAAAGCCAACCTGGAACTGCAAAAACGTGTAGGGATTCACACCTTCTTCGTTCCTCCAGAAGATTTGACCGCTTACTTTCCTTACATCGACCCTCATCAATTGGGCGGCGCTGCGTATGAGCCCGACGCTGGGTATTGTTCTCCGGTTCTGGCCGCCACTTCCCTGGCCCGCGCAGCCCGAACCCAGGGAGCCCAGGTGCGCACCGGACATCGGGTCACCGGTTTCATCACCCGGGGGAATCGGGTCATCGGCGTGCATACCCCCCTGGGGGACTTCTATGCCGACCGCATTGTGCTGGCTACAGGACCGTGGAGCCCAAGTTTACTGCGCCTGCTGGGCGTTGAAGTAGACATTACGCCCATCCGGGTGAAAGTGGTCCTTTTCCGCCGGCCGGCACACCTGGAGGACCACCCCATCTACGGAGATTTCGTCTACGCGTTTTACATGCGTCCGGAGACCGGCCATCAAACCTTCATGGGCTCTCTGGACCCCGCGGAAGCCGAAGATGTGGTCCCCGATCCCGACCACTTCGACCGACGTGTACCCCTGGACATCCTGAACGAATACGGGGAGAAACTGTCCCGGCGCTTCCCGGCCATGGCCGAAGGCCGAGTGTCCTCGTCCTACGCGGCCCTCTACGATGTCACACCGGATTGGCATCCCGTGGTGGATAGGATACCCGGATGGGAGAACGTCTACTTGCTGGCCGGGGGAAGCGGTCATTGTTTCAAGCTCTCTCCTGCCCTGGGACGTCGTATGGCGCACCTGGTGCTTCACGACTGTTGGCTGGACGAGGAGCCCCACTTGTTCACCTTTGACCGCTTCACCAAGGGCGCCCCGGTTCAGGGACAATACGCTTATAGCATCCTGGGATAAAGCCCCCATCAACGGAGTTTCAAGTTTCGCCCTTTTCCCACATAAATACCCGACAACCTTAGGGTATAATAGCCTTGCTTTTCTTGAGGAGGCGGTATGACCTTACCTGAAGCACCGAGTCCCTCATCTACGCAACCGCCAGCGCCTGCCCCTCGGGGTCGCTCGGGCTGGCAGGCCTGGCTTTCTCTCATCCTGGGCGGCCTGGCCGTTGTCCTCATGGTCGTGGGTATCGTGCTGCTTCTGACCCTGGCGAATCAGCGGGGAGGGCTGTTGGCCCTTTTCGCCTCACCCACACCCACACCAACCGCCACGGCCACCTCCACTCCCACACCCACCATCACACCAACAGCGACAACAACCCCAACCATCACATCCACGCCCACGTGGACACCAACACCCACACCAGACAAACCGTTCCCCTACGAAGTCCAGCCTGGTGATACTTTATTCGACATCGCGGAGAAATTCGGTGTTGACCTTATCACTCTAATGCTGCTCAACGGACTCAACAACGACACCGTTCTCACACCAGGCCAGGAAATCTTGATTCCATTGCCGAACATGGAACCGCCTACCCCGACACCCCTGCCGACCAATTTGCGACCAGGGACCCTTATCGAGTACTTTGTGTTGCCGGGAGATACACTACAAACCATCGCACAACGCTTCAACACCACCGTGGAAGCCATCCTCGAGGCCAATGAAATGAACATTGACGATATTTTGTATGTAGGCGACATTATCCTGGTACCGATAAATCTGGTCACACCAGCACCTACTCCAACGACGGCAACAACAGCCACACCTACACCTACACCATAGGCAGGACAGACACGCACCATGGCCCTGAAAGGTAATCTGAGAACGTTCTCCATCGTTCAGCTCCTCAATCTCATCCATCTGGCCCGCAAGTCGGGCCTGTTGCGCATTCAAGGTCCCAAGGGGCAGCAAGCCGAACTTTACTTCCAGCAAGGGAAACTGGCCTATGCCTCTTTAAGCCATCGTCCCAACAACCTGCTGGACATCCTGTATCAGGCCAAGCGTCTCAGCGGCACTCAATACCGTGCCTTGAAACAACGGGCCGCCCAGTATTCCGACCGCGAACTGGGCCTGATGCTCGTGAATGCCGGGTATTTCACACCCATCGAGATTCTCAACACCCTCAAAGCCGCCTATCGAGACGTCGTCCGGACGCTTTTTACCTGGCGTGAAGGTGAATTCATCTTCGACAGCCATGCACCGCCTCCAAAAGGGAAAATCTTCGTGCGCATGGGTTTGGAGAACCTCATCATCGAAGGCTCACGACACCTGCGGGAATGGGAACGTCTGGAGGAGGAAATTCCCAGTCTTAAGGTAGCCATGAAGTTCGTCGACCAGCCCCGCACCAACTTGCAAAACCTCAACCTCAGCCCTGAAGAATGGCGGGTTCTCTCCTACGTGAATCCCCACAATTCTCTGGAGAAAATCGCACGGGCGCTGAAATTGTCCGACATGGAAATTCGTCGTATTGTCTACGGCCTTCTCCAAGCTGGTCTGGTAGAACTGGTGCGTCCAGAAAACGAGCCACTACCCGAAATCAAGTTGGCCTTCTCCGACCGACCGAAAGAAGAACGCCTTTCGCTCCTGAATAAAATCATCGATCGCATTCGCAGACTCTAATGGCTGAGGGAAGACGCCCATGCAGACGGTAAAAATCGTGGTGACCGGCCCCTTCAATGCAGGGAAAACCCAATTCATTCGCACCGTAAGCGAAATCGATGTGGTATCGACGGAGCGCAAACTCACCGCCGACACCGAACGGCAAGTCAAAGAAAGCACCACCGTGGCCATGGACTTTGGGCGTATCACCATTGACGAAAACTTGGTACTGTATCTCTTCGGCACCCCAGGCCAACGGCGATTCGATTTCATGTGGGAGATTCTTTCCGAGGGGATGCTGGGCTTCATCGTTATGGTGGACAGTACCCGGCCCGAAACCTTCCATGAGGCTCGAAGCATCCTGGAAGCCTTCAAGTCTTTCGCTCCCACGCCTTACGTAGTCGCAGCCAACAAACAAGACCTAGAGGACGCCTGGGATGTCGAGGACTTGAGAATCGCCCTGCGCCTGGGCCCCAACGTCAAAGTAGTCCCCTGCATTGCCACAGATAAAGAATCGGTCAAACGGGTTTTACTGGAATTGTTGTACAGTATTATTGAGTATCTGGACGAAATGGAAAGCACGGAACAACAACAGTCCCGGCGATAGCCGGAATTCAGTACCAGGCGCAGTGGTTCTAAAACCTGCATTCGGGGAGCATCGGTGCCTTCACTCGTTACAGAATACGGCATCCTGCACTACGAGGTCTTTGGCAGGGGAAAACCTCTCATCCTGCTCCATGGTTGGCTGGAATCCTGGGGCATCTGGGAATCCACCATGGAGTATCTGGGGGAATACTTCCGCACCTACGCCCTAGACTTCTGGGGATTTGGCGAGTCCGACCTTTACGAAGGAACGTACCAGGTCAAAGATTTCGTTCAATTGGTGCGAGACTTCATGTACCGCCTGGGTATCCGGCGGGCCCCTCTGGTGGGACACAGTATGGGAGGGACGGTGGCTCTGACCATGGCCGCCCAACAACCGGAACGGGTGGAGAAAGTGGTGGTCATTGGCAGCCCTTTGGTGGGAGATTCCCTGGCCTGGTTTCTGAAACTCATGGGAACGTCCATGGGGTTGTGGATCGTTCAATATACCCCCTGGCTCATCAAACTCTTTGTGCGCGTCTTTGGCCCCTGGATTACCCCTGATCCCAGCTGGCCGGAACGGGTCCTGCAAGATTTCTCCCAAACTTCGGTGCTGGCCTTCTTTCAAAGCATTGCTTCTCTCAAGGTCGTAGATTTACGACCCCTGTTACCCGATATTCGCCAACCTGTCCTGGGCATCTACGGCGCGCAGGACCTCATCGTGAATCCCAACCAGTGGCTCGTCCTCAAGCAACATATCCTGCACGCCCAGGTTGAACGCCTCTTCACCGCAGGTCACTTCCCCATGCTGGAGACCCCTCACGCTTTCCACGCCCGCTTGTACCAGTTCCTGGTCAAAAAGGAAGGGAAATTGTAGCGTGTGGGACGGCTGCGCCGTTCCATCCGGACTGATACCAATTTCTCCCAAAAGATGAAACAATGAAGAACAAGTGTGGCCCTTGATCTCATGTTCCCCATCTTTGTGCAGGGGCTTACATGGAGGGGACGTTTGCGCCCTTCTGCATAGGTCTTTTCCAGGCCCAGGGCCTATCCAAACCCGTCTTCCCATATCTCACATAGTCCTGATCGAGTTCAGGAACGGGAGGGGGTATGCATCAAGTCTCCTTTCCAGCCACCCATAACGCCCGGGGCAACAGGCGTACCTCCAATTCCCGTGAAGGCTGCTGGAAGTCGGCGAACACCTCACCATCCAGGTGGATGTACAGCGGTCCCTGGGCTCGAATGCGCAACGTTCGAAAGGTACCCATAGTTACCCGCCGGTCCGTCACATGGGTCCCACGCATGACTTTGGGAATCAAATAAAGCATCTCCAACCGGGTGACCTGGGGAATGGAAGCGTAGTGGAAGACCCGGTCATCGGGACGGGCCTCCGGAACCACCAGGAAGGCGCCCCCCTCCCGGGGGCCGTTGCACAGGACCAACATGAGAATCGAGCGTTCCTCTTCCTGGGCATCATCCCACACCAGGTGCATGGGCACCGCGTGGTGATGGAACCACAGAGTTTGAAGCACAGCCACCAGATAACGCCAGAAACCCTTCAGGAAACGTAACTTTCGGGAACGCAGATTCACCACGGCGTCGAAACCAATGCCCAGTGTGTTGTCCCAATACGCCTCGCGACCCACATCATCCCGCACGTAGCCCAGGTCCACCTGTTGTGGCTGGCCTATCAGACTGCGACGCAAGGCCGCCCAGGGGTCTGGCGAAAACCCCACGGCATAGGCGAAATCGTTTCCCGCGCCAATGGGTACGATGCCCAACACCGGCCGCCGTTCCTCCGGGGCCTCCATCAGGCCGTTGACCACCTCGTGCACGGTACCATCCCCTCCAAAGGCCACCACCCGATGGAAACCTTCCAATGCAGCCTGCCTGGCCAAAGTACGGGCATGACCGGGTTTCTGCGTCAACCACCAAGCCCCCTCCTGGACGAAGTCTCGTGCGAAACGCTGTAAGGGCTCCAGCCACCGTTGCGCCCGTCCGCCGTTGGCGGTGGGGTTGAAAATGAAAGCTACACGCAAGTCTCGTGACATCATTTCCCGCTCTCCCTAAGGAATGGATACTCTGTAGACTGCGGTCCTGACCAGGATTCACAACGGCAAGGAGAGCGCTCGATAGCGACGCTCCAAGGCCTTCGCCACCAATGCCAAATCATCTCCCTGGCCCACAATCAGAACCAGGTCTCCCGGACGGGTATGGGCTTGTAGGAAGCGTTCCCAAAATCGATGCGGAAACATTTCTCCGGCTCCCCAAGAAACACCTTCGGTACCCGGTTCATCATAGGCAGGCCACCACACATCGGTGGGCAGTTTTCCCCGAAGGGCCTTGACCTTCCCCACCAAACGAGGCGCCATGTAGGGAATCCGATCGATGCTTTCCCTGCGGAACAAAGCGCATTGGGGGGACTTCACATAACCAAGGAGCACCTGATGGGTCTCCGGCCATCGTCGAGGGTGCCGAAAACGTGCTGGATGCACCCACACCAGTTCGTTGTGAAAACTGCGGCGTCCCAACAGGCCATCGGCCACAACCTTCAGGTACGCCGCATCTTGGGGATGCGCGCGTATCCACAAACTCCCGACTGGGGACAGGCGCGGCCATACGGCCTCCAGCAAGGACGGCCAGGAGGCCAGCCAGACATCCAGCACTTCCACGACCCAGCCTTCCCCCAAGGGAAGAAGCAAAACCCCCGGCGCGGTCCTTTGAGGACGCCGGAGACCTTGCCCACGGCATAAGCGCACCCGACGGTACGGCAGGGTAACAGGTCGGGGCCAGTGAAGGTAAATCAACACAGCCTGCTCGTCGGGCTGTTCCTGTACCGGATTGGACGATTTCCGTGCGTCATTTCTCATGCATCGGGCCTCGGAGGCGGGATACTGTTCCGAGAGTGGACAAATTATACCATATCACCCGCACACTGCCGGAGCACTTCCATCACCCGACGAATCCAATGTTCCTGTGGGTCCCGGGGCAGGCGATATGTATGGCGCCCCGTCACGATGGGCCTGGGCA
>WFUL01000107.1 GCA_015484985.1 Anaerolineales bacterium
CCTGGACCCCCGCGCCCACCGAGGACCCATGGGCGGTGAAACGCCAGGAACTGCTGCGACGCATCAATGAATGCGAGAAAGATCCCGCCAACTGGACCCTGGAGGAACTGCCCGATACGTACAAGGCTTGGTACCGCATCTCCGAACCGGATTGCGTCGTGGACGGTCTGGCCCGGGCCGTGGCTTGGTACATGCTGGTCTACGCCGGAGGATACACCTTTGAAGAGGCCGCGGAAGCCCTGGGCTTTGATCGCTTCCCCATCATGTATCCCGCTGCGGGTACTCGGTTTCCTTTCAAAACACCCAAAGGCGTGTGGCAGGCGGCGAATACCAATCTTCCCTATTACCCCGGTATGCGGATGTGGCTGACCAACGAAAAAGGCGAACCCGCTTTGCCCATTTTCTACCCGAAGGGATGCTATTACGCCCGTCACCTCCAGGGCGGCATCTGGCGGGACTGGCGGGAATGGTATGGCGCGCCCTTCCTGGTGCAATGTTATGTGGTGGCCGATGAATGGCGATATTCCTTGGTGATACAAACTGACGAACGAAAGGTGGCCTTTGATATTGAAAACTTCCAAGACGCAAATATTGCTACGAGAATCCGTCACGTTTATATCTATGCCTATGATTTAGAAAGGGGTTGGTATCTGTTAGGGGGTTACATTACTGACGACCGATTCTCCATCACCCCCGAAGAATTGAACATCTCTTCTTGGCCCCTGACCTCAGAGCATCAACGGGTCATTCGGGAGTGGGACCGTCAGGACGTCGTTTGGGGACCAGAATGGCTCAAGGAGACTTGGGGTCTGGAGCCTCGTCCTCTCCCCGAGAATGTGGAAATCCTTACCACGAAGCAGGAATGGAAGATTTTTTGGAAGGACATCTTACGCTTCTTCAAAGGAAAGTGGCCAGAACGCACTGAATATTACTGGGCGTTCAAGGAACCTCCAAAGCGGTAGGAGGCGGGATAATGCAGCGGGTTGGTCTTAGAATGTTGCTTTTCTCGCTTATGTTGATGACAGTTTTGGCATTCATAGGGTGGAAGAAGGTAAATAAGGTGATTGCCAATGGCGATGGAAACAGCGATGATATTGAGTTTGAAATCGACTGGGAGAACGTGCAATGTGTATTCAACTACGGAAACGAGGACGTTGCTCCGCCTTCGTGTGAGGGATGGGTGTTGGTATATGAAAAGGTGCTGGATTTGGGCAACAACGTGTGCGAATGGATGCCCGGGTATTTCTACAACTGCGAAACCGGGGAAAAGATGGACATTCCCACGGAAATGACGGACCCCAACGTGTACGCCGTCGAAGGCGCTTGCGCTCCCCCGCAACCCTCCCCGCCTTGTGGGGGGTTGGTGTGGAACAACGGCGTGACCTGGATTTCCGAAGGGCAGGACAGCACTTGTTCACGGTGGGAGTGGCGGCTCTACGTCTCCGCCTCCCTGCCCTGCAATGAACTGGGTATCTCGCCGTATCCTGCCTCCCTGGTGGGCTGGCCCACGGCTTTCAAGTTCCTGGGAGCCAATCCTGTGAGCGCTCAAGCCGCCCTGGCCTTTGCCGGCGCGGGGTCCCTCGGCGACCCCCAACCCGGCGATCAACGCAACATCGTGCTACGTCTGGACCTGAAACCCGCCGTGGACGCGGTGGAGGTGTACATGCCTCGCTGGGGCCGGGTGGTGGAAGGCGGCAAATGGTGTCCGGAGCAGGGCCCCCAATGGATTCCGGCAAGTCACGTGGCCACCCTGGCTTGTTGGGACCTGCCCAGCCATCCGGCCGCAGGTGGAGAGGATCAGGCGGGCAACTATTTCCGCGACGATCCCGTGGCCGCAGATACGCCTCTCTTCAAGGGCTGGGGGCGGGTACCCTATTACGCCTATTGGTCCCTGTATTACGAACAGTACCAGCAGGTGGACACCCAAGAGGTGTGCGTTCCGCCGGCCGAGTACGTTTACGACGAAGACAAAGGGCAGTATGTACCGGAATGCACCTACGGCGAAGACGAGCAGCCCGGTCACATCGAAGAAATACCCGTCTACGATTGGGTATCCCATCAATCCGGCGGGATCATCGATCCCGATTGGGTGGCCGGAATTCCCGATTGGGCCAAGGCCGACCTGAATGGCGACGGCGATCCCGAGGCCTTCTGGTCCTACGCCATCCGGGTGATTCGCCTGGGCGAGGAACCCAACTATCCCGTGAACTCGCCCTGGTACAAGGAATACGTGTGTCGTCCTTTCATCCCCATGGTGGTGCGGGAAGCCCAAAGTCGCGTGGCCTGGCCGGAAGGCGGCCGCGTGCAACCCTGAACTTCCCAAGCGCCCGACCCATGCTCGGGCTTCCCCTCCGGCCGGGGGCCGTCCACACCGGACGGCCCCCGGTCTCCTTTCGGGGACGCTTTTCCGACAAACCGAATCCGACCGCGCTACGATGAACTTCGAAAACCCCAAACCGAGGCAGCGCTATGTCCTTTGTATGGAAAGCCTGGTACGGCTTTCAAGTCCTGTTGACGGTAGGACTGGCCGTATACGACTTTCGGACCCGGCGGGTACCGAACGAGATCGTTTTGCCCTGGCTTTTCGTCGCCCTGGTCTTGACCATGAGCCTGTGGCCGGAGGAACGCCTGGGCCTTCGACTGCTCTTTCCTCTGGCGCTTTTCGTCCTCTGGCATGTAGGCGTCCTGGGAGGAGGCGACGCCAAGGTCTGGCTGGCCCTGTGGTTGACCACGCCTCCGGAGGCGCTGCACTTGGGTTTGTTCGTGGCCGGACTGTGCATGTTCCTGGGGGGCTTGCTCACGTTCGTCCGGAGTGGAAAGGGCGCGGGGCCGCTTCCCGCTGCATGGAAAGCCGTTCCCTATGGAGCGTGGCTGGCATGGACGGTGTGGCATTGAGCCTTCGAGACGCCTGGACGTTGCACGTCGCCATGAGCGCCGCCGAGCGCAATCCCGACGGACATCCGCTGGTTCTGGCCTTGTGGCGAATGTGGTGCCCCGTCGCGGCCTGGTGGTGGCGGGCGGGTGTGCGGCCCTCGAAGGACGCATATCGCCCCCATCCCATCATCCGGGCCGTGGAGGACTACGCACGGGATCCGAAGAAAAAACTCCGGGACTATTTGAAGGATTACGGTTTGGAGAAACTGCTCGATGACGTCCGAAAGTACATCGAAGAGGTGAGGACGGCCCGGCAGCGGCTTCCCCACGTGCCCGCGCCGGAGTCCCTGCCCACCTTCCCCGGTGGGAAGATACCCCTGGATCGGCGCTTCGGCATCCAGAGGGAACTGGAGGCCATAGGCAGAGAGAAAGGATTTTTGGAATACGTGCGCACATGGGCCTTCCTGATCGAAGACTGGCGCGCCGGTCTTCCCTTTCCCCGACCCCGGCTGCGCCTTCTGGACGCCGTGGTGAGCGGACGGGGGGTTTCCCGACCTTTACGGCTTTCCGTATGGGCCTGGACGAATCCCGGTTCCGGGGAACCCTGGGCGCTGTTCCTTCCCTCGTCCTCTCCCGCCCATCGTGGATTGTGGCATCTGGTGCAATCTGCGGGTAAGCGCCCTTGGCCGTATATGCCGCAAGTCTGGCAGGGAGACGAAAAGGGGCGGGTTCATCCGGGAAGCACCTCCGTTCCCCCGGAGACCCTGTTCGCCTGGATGCTGCGCCTGGGAAGGGAGGCGGGGCGGTGGGATCGCCCGCCCGCACCCCTGGGCATTTTGCAAAGTGAAAGCCGCTGTCGCGCCTGTCCCTTCCGTCATACGTGCTTCGTCGATCTCAAGCACCCCTGGAAGCCTGCGCCCCAATTGGAACCGGAGGAGATATGACGCGTTGCATCGTACTCATGTTCGCCCTGCTGGTCCTGACGTCGGGCTTTTTCCTCGGGCCCGAACCCGTTCTGGCCGGGACGCCGGTTCCCGAGGAACCCATTGCCGCACCGACGCCGGAGTCACAACCCACGGCAACGCCCCGACGGTCGCCTACCATCATTCGGTACGCCCTGGACCCGTCGGAGGCGTTGATGGACCTGGTTTTGCGTCTCATAAGGGAGATGCTGGAAGACATCACCCAGACCCTGGGGAGGGCCACGAGTCAGATGACGACGCAGTTCATGCGCTGGCTTCAAGGAAAGCAGGGGCCGTACGAACGCGCGGGACGCCTGCTCCTGAGCGTTTCCCAGGCCCTTTTCATACCCATGGCCGTGCTTCGACTGGTCTGGTATCACAAGAACAAAATCGTGGACGACGACGCCCTGGCCGCGGTGCTCGTGGAATGGGTGGCGATAGGGCTGCTTGTGGCCTCCTTCCCCCGCATCATGGATTGGACGGGCGCTTTTTCCCGCCGGCTCGCCCTGATTCTTCTGGCCGAAGGGGGGCGGGAGGCGTTGGAGAGCTGGCCTTCCTTCCTGTCCTTTCTTCCCAGCCTGGGTCTGGGCGGTCTTTTCCTGTCCTTTCTGAGCCAATTCATTGCCTTCCTGGTGGTTCTGGGTTTGTTCATGGCCTTTTTTGCTTTGCACGCCGCCTCATTCGTCTTTGCGACCCTGACGCCTTTCCTGCTTTCCCTGTCCATGCTCCCGCCGTTCCGGTTTCTGCGCCGCCTTCTGGCCCTGGGCTATGTGGTCTTCCTGGTTGCGCCTGCGATCATGGCGCTGGCTTTGCTGGCCCTGGCCTGGGTACCCCTGGGAGGAGGAAAGTTCGACATCCCTTTGATCGGTCCTCTCATACGCTTGGGATGGGCCGCTGCCGCAGCCGGATTGCTCTTCAAACTCGCCGGGCTCCTGGGTTCCGCAGGGCTGGACGCCTTCCGGGAAGCGGCGGGCGCGTTCGTCGGCGCGGTGAAGGCGACCGTGGCCGGGCTTACGGGAGCGGGTCTGGTGGCGGCTTCCGTGGCCACGGGAGGTGTGGGTGCGCTGGCGGCTGGCGGCGCGGCCGCGGCAGGCTCAACGGCCGCTTCGGGAGCGATGGCCGCGACGGAAGGGGGCGCTTCCGCCGCA
>WFUL01000108.1 GCA_015484985.1 Anaerolineales bacterium
AACCAGGTTTTGAGCACCCGTTGCCACCGATGCATTGTCTGCCTTCCGGGTGGAGAATTTCGGTGCTTTGGGTATACCGGGCCAGCGTCAGGAGAGCGTTGGGGAGGTTCTTTCCGGGTGGGGTGGTTTGGGAACAGGGCTCCTTGCAGGACGGCGTGCCCCTGCGACGGGGTTATGGCCCGGTTGGGGACAATTGACCCCCAAGGGGGACGGGATTAGGATTCCTTTAGGGGGAACGAACGACCTTGGACCGGAACGGGGCGACCTAACCCGGGAAGACCGTCCGAGGCCCAGGGGACCGCAGGCGTTCTCCCACGAGGAGGAGCAGAATGGCAAGGACCAAGACCTATCGCGCCCCGGCACCACCCCGGGGTTGGCGGGCCCTGCCCTGGCGGTTGCCCATCTGGCTCTATCGTTTGGGCCTGGGCGGCCTGTTGGGTCGAAGGTTCCTGCTGTTGGAGCACCTGGGACGCAAGACAAGACGGCGGCGACAGACGGTGCTGGAGGTCATCCGTTACGACCCGAAGGGCCCGGTGTTCTACGTGGCTTCAGGGTTCGGCCGACGTTCCCATTGGTTCCGCAACATCCAGGCCCATCCCCAGGTGACGGTGCAGGTGGGACGCACCCGATATCGGGCCGTGGCCCGGGTGCTGAGCCCCGACCGGGCGGCGCAGGTGCTCATGGCGTATGCTCAGGCCCATCCTGGCACCTTTCGTGCACTGGCCCGCCTTCTGAGGATGCCGGTCCCGCGCACGCCGGAGGATTTCCGACGTCTGGCCGAGGCCCTTCCGGTGGTGGCTTTCGAGGCGCAATCGCCCGATCAGGCCGGGTAAGCCCGAGTTCCCCCGGGCGCCTTTGGGTGTTTCGTGTAGTCCCTTAGGCGGACCCCGGATGGAGACATCCGGGTCGGGCGGGGCCTTCCGGGTCAGATGTGAATCCACCGTTCCTTCCACATCACGGCCAGGCCCCGTTTGTGGCGGTAGTAGGAGAGCAGGGCCAGGTAGGTGAACACCGTGACGATGATGGGGTGGAGCAGGATGGGTTCCCAGTGCCGGGGATGTTCCCGGGCATAGAGGCCCCAGTGCATCATGGCCAGGAGGATGTTCGTCCAGGCTCGCTGGACGTCGAAACCGGGAATGGAGGCGTCCATGAAACCCGTGAGGGTCAGGCCAATCCAGGGGAGCACAAAAATGCTCCACAAGAACAGCCATCCCAGCAAGTACCCGAGACCGGCCCGGCCGATGACCGGCCAGAGGCTCTTGAGAAAACCTTCCCGTATTTCGGGCCAGGAGCCGTACATCCGGGTTCGGACCAGGGTCCGGGGGTCCACGAACAGAACCCGGTACCCGGTGCCCACGGCCCGACGGGCCAGGGCCACGTCTTCCACGACGTGCTCCCGCACCCCGGCGTGTCCCCCCAGAGCTTCGTAGGCCCTCCGCTGGAAGGCGAGGAACTGGCCGACGGCCAGGGCGAAGGCCGGAAGGGCCAGCCAACGGGTCACCCAAGTGGGGAGCAGGCCCTGGGTCCCAAACCGCAGGAAGGGGATGCTCAACCGCTCGGTCCAGGTGGCCATCACCTGGAAGGGCAGGCCCGACAGGACGTGGACTCCCGTTTCTTCCATGGCCGCGACAACGCGAGCCACGGTGTCAGGGGCCAGCCAGGTGTCCGCGTCCACGAAGAGCAAGATGTCCCCGGTAGCATGTTGGGCCAGCTGATGGCAGGCCCAGTTCTTCCCCGTCCATCCCTGGGGCAGAGGCTGTCCTTGCAGTATGCGGATGTGGGGATAGCGTTGTTTCAACGCGGCCAGGACCTGGGGCGTGGCGTCGGTACTCTGGTCGTCCAGCACCAGGATTTCCAGGGGGCGGTACGTTGGGAACGCCTTTGAGACTACCCCGTTTGCTTAGAACGATCCGGGCACAGGACCGCAGAGGGAAAGAAATGGCGTGTGGGGCGGCGAAGCCGCTCCACACGCCATTTCTCTTTTCTCCCAGGTCCTGGGCCCGATAAGTCCTATGCGTCCCATGGCCAAATCACCTCGAAAAACGGGGCTTTGTAAGAACTCAAAAGAGCCCTGGAAACTCTTCCTGTCTCTCCTTGACATTCCTCCCAAACCGGTTACAATCCCCGGCGAACAACCGAATATTGGGGAGCGTAGCGGCTGGGCCTCGTCGGCAAGCGTGGATGCGTTCACCACACCGTCGAGGCTACGAGGTGGAGGTTCCTCCCGTGAGGGAGTGCTAACCCAGAAGTCGGGTCCCTGGTGTTCCGGCGGAGGCCGCCCCGGACATCGGGTCCCAGCAGGGCTTCTGGGGAAAATCGAGGGAATCAGCGGATGCCTCCCAGGCCTGGCCACGGGCCTGGCGCTCCCCCTTCCGGCGCAAGGGCGGCGCGGAAAACCCCGGGGTGACCCGGGGGACAAGGCCCGCCCAGTGGCCCAGGACCCGTAGGGGTCTTGGTGTGTCTTGCAAGGAAGGGGCGTGGGTTGGTCCCACGGACAAGGTGGTTTGCCATGGATGTACGCGCACGCCCCGGGCGTGCCGATTTGTTTTAAGGGCTGTCCGCGGTCCGCAGACCGCAGTGCGCAGGGAATGGCGAGTGAATCTCGGACGGCGCACAGCGGACAGCGCACTGCGCCCAACCAACGACCACCGACCAAGCCATACGGAGGTCGCCAATGCACAAGGCAACCGAAGCCAACCTGTACCACCGCTACCACATCCCCACCGAGGATGTGCCCGATATCGTGCCCTGGCCGCCCCGCTTCAAGGTGCAGGTGCGTAAGCATCGGCTGGCCCTGCTCCTCCTCAAGGAACTCCTTCACTACCGGGGGAACCTCAAGGTGGTGCTGAGCCGGCCCTGCATCTACGGCGTGTTCTCCGGCCCAGTAGGCGGTTTCGCGCCCCGGGAGCAGTACTGTGTGGGCTGCCTCCGCTGCACCACCCAGTACCCCGATGTGGTGCAAATCCTGCCCCATCCCGAACGGGCCAAACTGGGCGATTCCTACTTCACCTCGCATTACGTGACCACCGTGGCCTACGAAGCCGCGACCGGCCGGGTGCCCGTGCGGGGCGCGGGGTACCGGGGCCGCTTCGGCGGCGAGGGCTGGGACGGCATGTGGACGGACATGTCCGAAATCGTGCGGCCCACCCGTGACGGCATCCATGGACGCGAATTCATCTCCACCATGGTGGACATCGGCGAGCGGCCCGGCCACCTGGTGTTTGACGACCGGGGCGAACCCGTGACACCCCCGCGGGTTTTCGGCATCCCCCTGCCCTTCGTGTTCGACCAACTCCCCGGCATGGACCGCAACCCTGCACTGGCCCGGGTGCTGGCCCGCACCGCGCGGGAACTGGACACCCTGGCCCTCTTCCCCCTGGAAGCCCTGGCCCACGTGGAGCCCGATGGCCGCTTCGTCATGGAGGGTATCCGGGAGGCCCATCTCTTCTTCGTGGAAAAGGGCCTGCGGGACGCGGTCACCCTGCTGGGCAGCGGGGGCATCATCGCCGCGGAGCACGTGCCCAAGGCCA
>WFUL01000109.1 GCA_015484985.1 Anaerolineales bacterium
GAACCTGACCGTGCACTGGCGTTCTGCCGGTTCGCGCACCATACCCGTCTTTTACTTCCAGCCTTATGAGGGTCGGGTCATCTGGGGTGCCACAGCCCGAGTGGTGCTGCTCCTGCTGGCCGCGTTGAACGTCCTGGACCCTGCCCTGCGTGCCCATCTCGTGCCTGGGCATGCGTCGGGGACATCCTCCCCTGTACCGAAGGGAGACCCGCCGTAATCCCTGTCGCATACCCTTCTTAGGTGCGACTTCGTTTCTAACTCTACGTGAAGGGCCTGTGGATGGGCCCGCTCTCCCATCTCCGTATGTCTCGCATAGTCCTAACCGGGCTCTGGACTGCAGGAAAGGGCCGACGGCCGTCGGCCGATAGCCGACGGCGGCCTTTGGGTCCCGTGTCCGCTCCGTCCTATGTACTCAAAGAACATTCCTTCTTGCAGAGGCTGTCCAAACTTCAAATTTCGAGTACCCCCTCTTGACGAAGCCCGTATAATAGAGGACGTCATGGCTACGGAATTTGTACCGCCACGGCAGTATCGAACCGACCGTCGTTCGCCCCTCCGGTGGCTCTGGAGCCACACCCGACGGCATGCCTGGTTGCTGGTCTTGATGTTTTTTGGGGCCCTGGGCAATGGCCTGGCCATGGGCCTGATTCCCATGTGGACGGGGCGGGCCTTTGACGCTTTGGTCACGCGTCCGCCTCAATGGGATGGGGTGCTCAAGGCCGCGGCCATGGTGGCGGGCCTGTATGTTTTGCGGGCCGGGCTTATGCTCATGCGGAACTTCTCCGCGGAGACCATCGCCCAGCGCATGGAACGGGACGTGCGGGACGAGTTCTACACCGCGCTTCTGGGCAAAAGCATGGCCTTTCATGACCGTATCCCGGTGGGTGAAATCATGGCCCGGGCGACCAACGACGTGCGGGAAATCAACCTGATGTTCGCGCCCGGGGTCAACCTGGTGGTGGGGTCCCTCATGTTCCTCATCATGCCCCTGGTCATGGCCCCCCGCTACGCGCCCGATTTGCTTCTGGTGCCGGCCCTGTTCCTGGTGCTGTACTTCGTGCTCCTGGTGGCCTATCTGCGGGCCCTTTCGCCCCTGAGCATGCAGGTGCGGGAGACCTTCGGTCGCCTAAGCACCCATGTCAACGAGGTGCTGGATGGCGTGGAGACGGTCAAGGCCCTGGGGCAGGAGGATTACGAAATTCAGCGGGTGGAACGTCGGGCCCGGGCATATCGAGATGCGGTGATTCAACAGGGTTATGAAGAGGCCAAATTCTGGCCCTTCCTGCTCTTCGGCGTGACTCTGGCCGCGGGCGCGTTCCACGCCCTGTACCTGGCCTGGCAGGGCGTGCTCACCGTGGGAGATGTGGTGGCCTATGTGGGCCTGCTCAACCTGCTGCGCTTCCCCACCTTCGTCTCCCAATTCGCTTATGCTCAAGTGGCATTGGGCTTCGCCAGTGCCAAGCGCCTTCTGGAACTCCTCAACTTCGAGACCCCTCTGGACCACAATCCCCAGGGTTACGATGGTCTCATGCGGGGCGAGGTGGAGTTCCGGGATGTGTGGTTCGGATACGACCCCGAAAAACCGGTGCTCAAAGGCATCTCCTTCAAGGTCAGGGCGGGCACCCGGGTGGCCATCGTCGGTCCGACCGGGTCGGGCAAGAGCACCCTGGTCAAACTCATCAATCGGACCTACGATGTGACCCGCGGTTCGGTGCGGGTGGATGGCATGGACGTGCGGGACTGGAACCTGGCGGCCCTGCGTTCGCAAATCGCCATCATCGAACAGGACATCTTCCTCTTCTCCCGCTCCATTCGGGAGAACATCGCCTTTGGACGTCCCGAGGCCTCCCAGGAAGACGTGGAGACCGCGGCCCGCTGGGCCCAGGCGCACGATTTCATCACCCATTTCCCCGAAGGTTACGACACCAAGGTGGGCGAGCGGGGCGTGGCCCTCTCGGGAGGCCAACGGCAGCGCATCGCTTTGGCCCGGGCCTTCCTGACGGACCCCCGCATCCTCATTTTGGACGACGCCACCAGCGCCATTGACAGCGCGACGGAGGATGAAATCCAGAAGGCCATCTTCCGGGTGGCCGAGGGACGTACGACGTTCATCATCACCCACCGCCTCTCCCAAATCCGTTGGGCCGACTGGATTCTGGTGCTTGACCAGGGACGGTTGGTGGCCCAGGGGACCCACGAAGAACTCATGCGCACCTGTGAGGTTTACCGACGGCTCTTCCAGATACCTGTCGCCGACATGGCCGCTTTGCACACGCCTTCGGGCAACGGGGGAAACGGGCATCATCGAAGGGAGTCTTAGCCCATGGGGTTCTTCGCTCGCTTAGGTCAGGAGTCCTACGACCGGCGGTATTCGGACCGGGAACTGGTCCGTCGGCTGTCTCCCTATTTCCGACCGCATCGCAAGGCCCTGGCCCTGGTGGTGGTGCTCATGTTCACCGCCTCGGCCATGGCCACCACGACCACCATGCTCTTCGGCGCGATGGTGGACGCCCTGGCCCAGCAACTCAACTGGACCACGCTGGGGCTGATTTCCGGAGCCATGCTGCTGGCCGGGGTCTTCCTCTGGGCGGCCCAGTGGGGGCGACGGCGCATCCTGGCCCGGGTACTGGCCCAGGTGGTGTACGACTTGGCCATGTCCGCCTTCCGGGCCGTCATGCGGCACGACATGGCCTTCTTCGACAAGCACGCGTCCGGCCGGGTGGCTTCCCGCCTCATCAACGACACCCGGGAAATCGCCCAGGTCTCGACCCTCATTGCCGATGTCATGACCCAGTTCCTGTTCGCCATTATCCTGCTCATCGTGCTCCTCATGGTGGACTGGCGGTTCACCCTGCTTACCCTGCTCTTCGCCGCCATTATGGTGGTCGCGGCCCACGCGCTGCGCCAGTGGGCCCGAAAAGTCACCCTGGCGGGACTGCGAGCCCTGGCCACGGTGAACGCCACCATCAAGGAGACCATCGCGGGCATCGGGGTGGCCAAGAACTTCCGCCAGGAGGACGCCATTTACCAGGAGTTCGACGAGGCCAATCGCTCCTCCTACAAGGTGAACCTGGTGCGGGGGTTCGTGCTCTCCGCGGCCTTCCCTATTCTCAACCTGCTCATCGGCCTGGCCAGTGCAGGCCTGCTCCTCGCCGGTGGGTGGGGGGTCTACCGGGATTTGCTCACTCCCGGTCAGTGGATGCTCTTCCTTATGGCCCTGGAGCGCTTCTGGTTCCCGGTGGTGAACCTGGCGGCCTTCTGGCCCCAGGTCCAGGCCGGCCTGGCCGCAGCGGAACGAGTGTTCTCCCTGATGGACGTGGAACCCAAGGTGAAGCAGGAAGCCCAGGAACCGGTGGACGCGCTGCGAGGGGCCATCCGGTTCGACCGGGTGACCTTCGCCTACGAGGACGATGCAGAACCCGTATTCCGGGACTTCTCCCTGACCATCCGTCCCCGGGAGTCCGTGGCCCTGGTGGGCCATACGGGCGCGGGGAAGACCTCCCTGGTGCGCCTGGTGGCCCGACTGTATGAGTTCCAGAAAGGCCGCATCTACGTGGACGAATACGACCTGCGACGGGTGGACCTCAAGGCGTACCGCCGCCATCTGGGCTATGTTCCTCAGCGGCCGTTCCTGTTTTCCGGCACGGTGCTGGACAACATCCGCTACGCGCGCCGGGACGCGACGGAGGAGGAAGTGCTGGCCCTGGCCCGGAGCATCGACAACGGACGTTGGATGGAGAACCTGCCTGACGGGCTGTACACCGAAGTCGGGGAACGGGGAAGCCGGCTTTCCATGGGACAGCGGCAGTTGGTCGCCTTGTTGCGGGTCTTGCTCCAGCGTCCTTCCATCTTCCTCTTGGACGAAGCCACGGCCAGCATTGACCCCTTCACCGAACGGCAGATTCAAGAGGCGCTGGGGCATCTGCTTCGGGGTAGCACCAGTATCCTCATTGCCCATCGTCTGTTCACCGTGGTTTCCGCCGACCGCATCCTGGTGTTGGAGAAGGGGCGCATCATTGAAGAAGGAGACCATGCGGCTTTGATGGCCCGGGGCGGCCATTACGCGCACCTGTTCCGCAAGTACTTCTACCATCAGACGCTGACGTACATCGAGGAAGTGGGCCGACGCATCGGCGGAAAGAAGAGCGACCCAGGGTTGCCTACGGGAGGGGCGTAACTTATCTACTTCTTTCCTGCGGTCCATGGACTGGTCAGGCCTGTGCGAAACGCTGGTGTCCTTTCTGAGAAGAGGTCACCACCCTTGCTGTCCAACCTTTCGCCCAAACCTCAGGATATAGAAGAGACTGTTTCAGTTTGGTAGGCGGGTGTGGATGTAAGAAACGATTGGGTAGTTCTAACCGGGCACGGGACCCACAAGGGGGAAATAATATTGATGCAGCGGCGAAGCCGCCGCTGCATCAATATTTCTCCTTGTTTGCGGTCCTGTACCCGGTCAGTCCAATGCTCTCCCCTGGGGCAACAGGCGGGTGTGCCCACCGGGCATCTCAGCCAACGGTGAAAGCACCGGACATCCCTTCACGCCGAAGACGAGAGAAAGGCACAGGTCCGGCCTTCCCAGAGCCCGATCTCGCGCCTACTAAACTGAATTAGGCTCATATAGAATA
>WFUL01000110.1 GCA_015484985.1 Anaerolineales bacterium
ACCACGGGCTATCCCGGGTTCCTTCGGGGCGATGCCTGGGGACTCTTCCACTGGCATACCGGGGTGGACATCTTTTCCGGCGAAGATGTGGGGAAAACTCCGGTCTACGCCGTGTATCCCGGTGAACTCTGGCGCCTTCCCCAATGGAAGGCCACCGTGGCCATCCGACACCGAGACCCCCTCCATCCCGGTCGGTTCATCTGGACCTACTACACCCACATGGCCGACCCCCAAGGACGCTCCCTGATTGTGGAGGCCTTCCCCCCGGGTACCGAAGGCCTGCGCGTTGAAGCAGGCACTCTTCTGGGTTATCAAGGGAACTACTCGGGGAATCCGGACCGACCCGTCGGCGTCCACCTGCACATCTCCATTGTGCGGGACGCGCGCGGGCTCCCGGCCAATGAAACGCGACCCTGGAACACGCTGGATCCGTCGCCTTATTTCGGCCTTCCGCTAGACGCCTTTCGAGTCTCACCGTGGAACGTGCCTCACTGCCCGAACCTGGGGGAAGGCTAACACCGCTGACCGCTATCTGCAGTCCGCTGTCCGAAATGCAGACTAATGGCAAATCAGTCGCTGCCAGGCATTCACCAATTCCTGCATCACCGCTTCCGGCGCCCGGCCGACGAGTTCCAGCAGGAAGTGGCGTTCCGTCTGAGGGCAGGACCACACCAGGCGCCACAGCCAGGCATCTCGACGCCGCCAGGGCGGTCCCCGGCGGATACGGCGACGTTCCAGGCGTGCCTGATGACCGCCCACCTGCAAGGCCACGGCCTCACGGTCCACTCGAAAGGCCTGCGGCCCTACACGAATGGTGAATTCGAAGAGGTGCATCCCATTGGCCGACTCCAAAAGGTAGTGCAGGTAGGCCGAGGCCACCCAGTTCACGCCTTTGCGCCAGTGGGTGGCGTGGAGCTCGGGATAGGAGAAGCCCCGCTTCAGCGTCCACCCTTCGGGTACGGGAAGGCGGAACAGGCGGGCTTCCCCAAAGATGAAATTGGTCAGGTGAATTTCTTGCGGCTCCCACTCCTGGGTCATCCTTCCCTCCTGGTAGCGGGCGGCGCATCGTCGTACACCAGAGGCGGCACCGAACGGGGCCGTGACAGGGTGCGCTCGGGTCGACGTGGGTAGTAGAAGGTGCGACGCAACTGGGCAGTCAGCGGACCTTCCAAGCGATGGCCCTGATAAGTTCCCCAAAACTGCCAGAACCGAAAGCGAAGGATCTCGGACCACCGGGCCCGCAACACACCCTGTCGCCAGGCCGCCTGCCAGTCGTGCCAGACATTGGTCCACCACAAACGCAGGAAGTCGAAAAAGCCGAAGCGGGTGTGGGGGTAGATTTGCTTTAGAGCCATGGCCTCCCGACGGTAGCGGTTGTACACCTGACGCCAGCTTTCCTCATGGACGTGGATGATTTCTGCCTCGGGAACGTAGACCACGGCGTAGCCCTGTTCCAGGGCCCACTTGGCCCAGGCGATGTCTTCCAGGCCGGGAAGGGTTTCATCGTAAGGGTGTTGTTCCCACAGGGCCCGACGGATGGCGGCATTGGCGTTGTTGCAGAAGGGATGGTCTTGATATTGGGGGCCGTGCCCATCGGGGAACCAGGCGGCGAAAATTTGATGCTCGGAGAACTTGGTCGTTGCGTTGCCCCGTTGCTTCCCGTAGGTCAGGGCGACGCGAGGGTCCGCAAAGGGTTCCAGAAGGCGCTCCAGCCAGTCGGGATACACCGGGTACACATGCGCGCTGGCCATGACGATGAACGTCCCGCGGGCGGCGGCAATCCCCCGATTGAGGGCCCGGCCGAAGGTGAACTCCTGAGGGGCAATGGTCACGATGCGCGCGCCGTATCCGCGAGCAATGTCCACCGTGGCATCGGTGGACCCTGAATCCACCAACACCACTTCCACGTCCTGCACCGTCTGGCGTCGAATCCCCTCCAGCAAACGCCCGATGTGCCGGGCTTCATTGTAGGCCCGTACCACGACCGACACGCGTGGGTCACCAGTCATGATGGACCTCGTAGCCCATGCGGATGAGGATATCGCCGGCCATCTCTTTGAAGAGTTGTTTGAGTTCCGGGGTGAAGAATTCCCGCCACTCCCCCGGCATCCCTCGCCGGAAGGTACCCGATACCTCCGGACGGATGGCCTCCACGATGCGCATCACGGCATCATCATGAGGAAGGGCCAGGGGCCACTGACCGCGACTGCGCACGAAATCCAGAATGCGGGTGACCGCGTCCCGGGGACGCAGGCGCAGGTCCTCGAAGCGCACGGCCAGCACGCCCGGTTGGGTAATCCAGCGGATGTAGGATTCACACCGCTCCCGGATGGAGGGCAGATACATCGGACCTTCCTGATGGCCGGTAATCAGGAGGCGGAGCCGGGCCTCCATATCGGGCAACTGGCGGAAGTACGCGTGCCATTCGTGTCCGGGTTGCATTTCGGTGATGTAAAAAGCGTGGGAGACCACCAGATCCCGGGGGTCTCGATAGATGAACACTGTGGCCCACCCCTCTCCCGAAAGCCATGCCAGGAAAGGCGGTTCCGAGGGCAGGTAACCGTACGCGACGTCCCCGGAACGCATCATGCGCAAGCGTCGTATCATAGCCTCCCGGGAGAGTTTGCGGTTAGATTCGTCCCGATTCACGGGCGGCATCCCCATATCCACAAAGGGACCCACCAGGGTGAATCCCAACAGAACCTGATGCAAAAGGTGGGAGCCGGCCTTGGTCTGGGCGTTCCCAAAGAGCCGAGGCGCGGCCTGCAGGGCCTCCGAGCCGAAGCGACGGGCAACCTTCCAGCGTCGCCACCGCCAGCGTAATCGCCGTAACCACCAACGCAAAGGCGAAGGAAGAAAACGTAGCAAGGGATGTCGAATCACGGTGTACCCTCCGAATGAAAGCGCCACAGTTTGATGCGCCATCCCTCCAGGGGATGTTCGTACCAATCCAAACCTTCCAGGTAAGGCTCCAACCCCTGGTAAACCGGAGACTGTCGCAGGCCTTTGTTGATGAGCACGTAGTCCAAGCCTTTCTCTCGCCAATACTCCACCATACGCCCTTCTTCCAGGGCCTGCACATAGGCCGCCGTACCCACCAGGCCATCCAAGCCCACTACACGACGGCCCTTCACAAAGTAGCCCAGCGATCCCGCGCCTGTAGCCCCCACAATGCTCCCGGGTTCGGTGTGGGCCTCAACCCACCGGGCGTAGTCCAGGTACAAATGGCGCTCCGGGGGATAGGGTGAGGGCCGGGGCCACTGTTGACGGTAAAAGGGCACGACGAACACCAGAAGAGCCAGGACACCCCAACCCCAGTGATCCCATCGCAAGACCGTCCGCAACCGCCTCCTTTGAAAGAACCAGGCCTCCACCAGCACGGCCACGAAGATGTGGGTGAACATCATCTGGCCCACCCAGTACCAAACACGCTGCCCCATATGGTCGATGTAATCGTAGTACAGGCCATGGATCAGGGCGGCCAACAGCCAGGGCCAGAGGACTCCTTGACCCAGGTAAGGCAACCACCGCCGTCGGGTGAAGAACAGGACGCCACCGGCCAAAGCCAGGAAGGGGCCGTATCCCGCCATCAGGCGACGAATGCGGTACATCTCCTCAAACCAGGGGAATTGCAATAGGAAAGGGGCGATCCACCCTTCGTACAAACGGGTCAAGGGAAGCAACGCGTATCCCCACGGACCCGCTGTGATGCGTGGATCCAAAAGGCTTTTGAGACCCCGCCAGAAGAAGTTTCCCCCAAAGGGCACGCCGTAGGGCGTGGGACCCAGGGTCCCCCACCAGTGCTTCACCCGGGCACTCACGGGAACCAAACTACCTACGTACAGGGCATTCCAGGCCAAATACGCACCACCCAGTACCAAACCTGGTCCCAGAACGGGTACCAAAAAACGGGCCACTCGGGACATCCCCTTACGCCAAGACGGCCCCCGGAAGGAAAGGCCGACCTCGCGGGCGGCATGAAAGAGCCACCACAAGCCAAAGCCTGCGGCATAGAATACGTTGTCCAAACGGGCGAGAAAGGCGAAGGCCAGGGCCCATCCCATCTGACGCAAACGGCGGGGTTGGGTGTACTCCTTCTCCGCGTGCATGGCCACGACTACAGCCCAGAGAACAGCAAGGGAAAGGGCGTTCAAGGGGGATTCCATGGCCCCTACTGCCACGAACTTCCAGGGGCCCAAGCCCATGCTCCACGACGCACCCAGCGCCAGAGCCACCCAGGGGGAGAGGAAGCGCCGTGCGGCGCGATAGAGCACCCAACCCGTCAGGCCATGGAGCACGCCCACGACCACGATGAGCACTCGAAAGGGCACCAGTTCGCCCAGAGGGGCCAGGGCGAAAACGGGCAGGCAGACCAACAGCCACAAGGGCTGAAAACCGTTGGTGGGGCCAAACCCATCAAACGTCACCCCCCGACCTTCCAGCACGTTGCGGGCGATGGCGAAGTAGTAGAAGGCATCGTCCGTCCAGAACCAGGTCAGCACCCGATAGCCATCGGCCAGGGCCCAGGCTAGGTGCATGACCAGGGCCCCCAAGAAAATCAACCCACCCCAGCCTTCACCCCCGGGTCGAAGCCATCGACGCCAAGAGGAATCCCGTACACTTCGTTTGCCAGACATGGTCCTCCCTGTACAACAAGGGCTTATATGACGACAAAACGACCAATGTGCCTCGCCATTATACCTAACCCGCGTCCTGTCAACGACTTGGCTGTTCTGTTCACGCGTTTTTCTTGTTCTAATAGAGGGCTATTTCAAAGACGTATTTCCGCGTCGTTCTCTCTTCAAGAAATTGGCTATACACCAGGCTATGGTAAGATGAGATTACCCCCTACTCCCGGGAGGAGCATCATGCAAGTATGGCGCATCAACACCCGTGCCCAAGAGTGGACTCGGGAATCGGTTCCACCCCTCTGGGAAAAGATGGGGGGACGCGGTTTGGTAGCTCGCATTTTGCTGGACTGCATGAACCCTCAGGCCCATCCTTTGGGTCCGGGCAACTTACTCATTCTGGCTCCGGGGCTGCTGGTGGGCCATCGTCTTTCCAGTTGTGACCGCATTTCCTTTGGCGGAAAAAGCCCTCTGACCTGGGGTGTAAAGGAATCCAATGCCGGGGGACGCACCGGATGGGCGCTGGCGGCCCTGGGTATCAAGGCTCTCATCCTGGAGGACCAGCCCTCGGAACCGGGATGGTGGGTCCTCCATCTTTCCCGCCAGGGAGTGCGCTTCGACCCGGCCGACGACCTGGTGGGCCTGGAGGCCCAACCTGCGGCAGACCGCCTCATGGCCCGCTACGGAGACCACATTGCCCTGGCCGTCATCGGTCCGGCTGGTGAACGCCTGTGGCCCACCGCGGGCATTCAGAACCTGGACCAGGATGGGGTGGCGTCCCGCATCGCGGCCCGGGGAGGGCTGGGTGCGGTCATGGGCAGCAAACAGGTGAAGGCCATCGTCATTGACCCGGAAGGTGCGGAGATGCCTCCTCTCGCCGACCCCACCGCCTTCCGCCAGGCCCGCAAGACCTACACCCAGGCCCTCATGGCCCATCCTCAAACCCGGACCTATGCCGACTACGGCACCGCGGCCATGGTGCTCTTCTGCAACCGGCTGGGCGGCCTGCCCACGCGCAACTTCTCTTCCGGGCAGTACGAAGCCGCGGAGGCCATTTCAGGCGAGCGTCTGCGGGAACTTCTCCTGGCCCGCCCCAAGGCCGAACCTTCCCACGCGTGCATGGCGGGCTGCGCCATCCGATGCTCCAACGTGATGACCGACTCGGCCGGCCGCTTGCTCGTCTCTCCCCTGGAGTACGAAACCATCGCCATGATGGGTTCCAACCTGGGCCTGGATGACCTGGATGCCATCGCGCAGTTGAACGCGGTGGCCAACCAGTTGGGCGTGGATACTATTGAAATCGGCGTCACCCTGGGGGTGGCCGCAGAAGGCGGGCTGTGGTCCTTCGGCGAGGCGCGCGAAGCCCAGCGCTTGATGGCCGAGATGCGTCGTGGAACCCTGGTGGGCCGGCTCTTGGGCCAGGGCGCGGTCACCGTAGGCCGGGTGTTGGGTGTCCAGCGGGTACCCGCGGTCAAGGGCCAGAGCATGCCCGCCTACGACCCCCGGGCCATCAAGGGTACCGGGGTGACCTATGCCACCTCCCCCCAGGGCGCGGACCATACGGCGGGGAACACCATTCGGGCCAAAGTGGACCACCTGGACCCCAAAGTCCAGGCCGCGCTTTCCAAAAAGGCGCAAATCGCCATGGCGGCCTACGATACCCTGGGCGTCTGCATCTTCGCGGGGTTCGGGTTCGCCAAAGTACCGGAGACCATCCCGGCCTTGTTGCAAGCCCGTTATGGATGGAACGTCCCCGAGGACGTCTTCCAGCGTTTGGGTCGGGAAACCCTGCGCCTGGAGCGAGCCTTCAACCGGGCGGCCGGTTTCACCCCCGCCCACGACCGTATCCCGGAATGGATGACCCGGGAGCCCCTGCCGCCTTTGGGCGCGGTGTTCGACGTGTCCGAAGAAGACCTGGACACCCTTTTCGACGACCTGGAGCCGGAGCCGTGGTAAACCTTCGAAAGCGCGCGTCCAGGGACCTCTGGAAGGGGCTGCTGTGGGTAGGCTTCGGCCTGGGCGTGACGGGATGGGGGCTGATGGCCGTTTTGATTGCCTGGGTGTATCCGGTGCTATGGGCCCGGTGGTTGTTCTTCGCCGGACTCATCATGGGGGTGGCGGGCCCGGCCCTATGGGGATTGCTCTTCCTTCATGCGTTGCGTTATCCCGAAGGTCTGCGGGTTCTCCCCGGTACCCTGGTGCGCCAAAGCCTGGAAATCGGGGCCCTGGCCGCCTTCCTCGTCTGGCTCCAGTGGGGCCGATTGCTCACCCTGCCTTTGGCGGCCATCGGTTATCTCGTTTTCTTGGCCCTGGAAGGCACGTTGAATGCCTGGTCTGCGCCGGCCCAGGAGGAATGAACCCAACGACCCTCCATCTTTTGTCCGAACCCCAGTCAATCCATGCGCTTTCGGGCCAGGTTTTTTTACGTTCTTACAAAACCAGGCCTTTTCAAGGTGATTTGCCCCTATGGCTTCACCCTTCTGTTAGAACAGTGAAAAACCCGCTTTCGGGCTTCCCGCGAAACGGATAAAAAATCCGTAAGAAAAACCGCCCGTTAGGGCGGAATCCTCGCTTTCCTCTGTATAATGAGGGCAGGTCGGGCTGAAGAATCTCATCGAGGAACGGAGTGGTCACCATGATGGGCGTACCCGATATCATCGATGTCAACGAGATGAATTTCGACCAGGAGGTCATCCAATACTCCCACCAGGTGCCGGTGGTGGTGGATTTTTGGGCACCCTGGTGCGGACCGTGCCGCATTTTGGGGCCTGTGCTGGAACATCTGGCTCGGGAAGCGCAGGGGGCTTTCCGGTTGGCCAAGGTCAACGTGGACGAGAACCCCAATCTGGCCATGCGGTACGGAGTGCGAGGCATTCCCACTGTCAAGGCCTTCTATCAAGGACGGGTTGTGGATGAATTCGTGGGTGTCGTGCCCGAACAGCGCCTTCGGGACTTTCTGAGGAAACTGGCACCCAGTCCTACGGATTTGGCGATGGAGAAAGGGTTGAGTCTGTTGGAAGCCTTTAACTGGCAAGGAGCGGAAGCCGTGTTTCGGGAAATCTTGTTGCAACGACCGGAACTCACCCCAGCCCGCCTGGGCTTGGCCAAGGCTCTGCTCATGCAGGGGAAGGCTCGGGAAGCGCTGGAACTGCTGCAGGGCTTCCCGGCCAGCCGGGAGTTCACCGCGGCCCAGAACCTGCTGCCGCTGGCCGAGGCCCTGGTGTGGCTGGAAGAGCATCCCCAAGGGGAGACGGACGACTCCTTGGAGGCCATGTACGTACGGGCCCTGGACCTCATCCGGCGGGGGAACATCGAAGCCGCCATGGACGGTCTGCTGGAAATTATGCGTCGGGATAAGCGTTATCGGGATGACATGCCCCGGAAGTTGATGGTGGCGCTTTTCGAGATTCTGGGGCAGAATCATCCCCTCACCAAGCAGTACCGCCGGGAACTCAGCATGGTCCTCTTCTAAACACGGCCAGGGCCCAGGACCAAAATTCGCCGACGGCTGTCGCATGATGGCCGTCGGCTTTTACCTGCGGTCCAGAGCAATGTGTGCTTTCACCAACCACTGGGCTTTTTCCTAATTTTATCGAAATCGTGGTGTGGAGCGGCTGCGCCGCCCCACACCACGATTTCTTTCTTCTTCCTGGGGTCCTGAACCCAATCAGACCTATCGGTACAATCGTTTCGGCTCATGAGAGAGCTGATACTGAATTAGTACTACCCACCAAAAAGGGCCACCAACAAAGGCGCGAACAGAAGGGCAGGGAGCCAGTTTCCCACCCGCAAGGGCTTGAGTTCCAACAAGCTGCTTACGGCCAAACCTGCCAGTAAGACCCCCCCTGCTGCGGTCAGTTCGGCCATCATGGCCTCGGTCACCCAGGGTTGTAGGGCCGCGGCGAACAGGGTCAGCCCCCCCTGATACACCAAAATGACCACCGTGGAGAAGAGCACGCCCACGCCCATGGTGGCGGCAAAGGCCAGGGCGGAAAAGCCGTCCATCATGGCCTTGGTGGCCAGAATCTGGTAATCCCCTGTGAGCCCATCCTGAAGGGAGCCGATAATGGTCATGGGACCTACACAAAACAACAGGGAAGCCGCAAGAAAGCCCTCCACGAACCGGGACTCCTGAGCCGGTTGACGCCACCGACGTTCGAACCAGAACCCCAGGGAGGCCAAACGGTCTTCGATACGCAGGAATTCGCCCACCCCTCCTCCAAGGAGGAGTCCGCCCAATACGTACAGCGGATTCTGCGAGGCCAGGAACATGCGCACGCCCAACAGTAAAGTGAACATACCGATGGCGTGAAAAATGGTGCTTCGTATACGGGAAGGGACCCGTTGCCCGAAGAACAACCCCACACCGCCCCCAACCAACACCGCGGCGATGTTGATCCAGGTTCCGGTCATTCGGAGGCCTCCTCGTCGGCGAAGATGGGACCTTTGCCCGCGGCCTGCAGTTCCAGCAGTTCCAGGACGAAACACAGGGAGGAGAGGCGGTTCAGATAGCGGGCGCCCTCGGTGTTCCGGTAAAGGCCCAGACGCATGAGGGTGAAGACCCGACGTTCGGCCCGACGCACCACGGTGCGGGCCAGGGCCAGAAAGCCGCTGCTCAGGGTCTCTCCTGGAAGGATGAATTCCCGGATTTCGGGCAGTTGCGGGGCAAAACGGTGGATTTGCTCTTCCAACCAGGCCACGGCCGCGAGGTCGATGCTGCGAAAGGCCTGGGCCTGCTCAGGCGTGGCGGCCACTTCGGCCATCAATCGGTAAAGGTCCCGCTGAACCCGCTCCAGAATGGCGGGGACATCCGGATGCTGGGCCGCGTGCCGGGCCAACCCCAGGACCGCAGAAGCCTCGTCCAAGGCGCCCAGGGCCTCGATTTGCGGATGGTCTTTGGGGACCCGACCTTCCCCCAGAAGCCCGGTCCAGCCTTCATCTCCGGTGGCGGTGTAGAAACGCGAAGGCTTGGCGGCCATGGACACGCCTCAGCGTTCAGTCTCCCGAAACCGGTGAAGGGACTGGTTCTGGGTTAACCCGCAGGCCCTGGTGGGAGGATATCTGTTCCATCTCAATAGGAGCCTGGAACAACTGCGGGTCCCGGGACCACAGAATCCCCTGCCATGGCCAGGTGGATTGCGGAAGCACCACTTCCATGTGTTCATATCCGGCCAGAAGCAGGGCGGTATTCGGTGCTAAGTGTCGCAGACGTCCCACATCGTTCAAGACAGGAAGAATATCCGTGGCTACCGTCTGATAGTGTGCTTCCTGTACCCATGGGCCCAACATCCAGAAACGCTTGAAGGAACGATAAGGGGACCAGGTCTCCCATTTCGCATATGTGTCGATAATCACGGGCCACATGGCATACATCGGTCCTTCCTCGAGCCACATACCCAGGCTGACCCCGCCTTCCGAGTCCTCTTCCAGGAGATGGGGATTCACCCCAACAAGCAGGACGACCCAGTGCTTCGGGCCCTGTTCCCCTTCCCGCCGCCGACGACGGAACTCTTCCAGTACACGGGTCCAACCAGCCCGCCATATCCACTCAGGCTTGTCGCTCGCGCCGCCACCATCGTAGTAGATGCCCAACCAGTAATCCGAGTCCCGTAAAGGGATTCCATAGGCATCGGGCGTCAGAGCAAGGAATGTCACCTGTCTGGGCGAGGAAGTGCGCATAAGGGATTCAATGCCGACTATAGCCATACGCAGGGCAGAGGTCACATGTTCTGCCCAATATTCAAAGCCGTAAACGCCTTTTTGAAGCAAACTCGTCCAGTAAGGGAAATCGTCGGTTCCGGCGGGCTGGCCAAAAAGCCAGGTGTAAGGAAGGAACGGGCCATATCGCTCAAGAATCTCTTCTACGGTTTCCGAAGCCGTACTCGGGTTCCCCCCTCGTCCCTCAACCACATACTCACTCCCTACCCCAAGGGCTTCGCCTTTCATGATGACTTCCTCCCGCGGGCCTTCACCCATCCCACGAGCCCGCTTGTCCTCAAGTTTCCCCCTCCTTCCTCCCAAACCAGTCCCACTGGTTTCGGAGGAAGAAGGGTACTGGACAGTATACCATAAGGACATTGGAAGAGCGTCCATAAAGCACCGACAGGTCTTTGCTCCTTCGAATCCGGAAGGCCATGAAACCTGGACGATGCCACCCAAAACCACCCCAGGAAATCCGTAAAAAATGCGAAATCATCCTCCAAAAGCAGCGGTGAGGGTGCTTGACACTCTCACCGCTGGCTGTCTATAATAAAAGGCGCAAGCGGGCGTAGCCAAGTGGTAAGGCAGCGGCTTCCCAAGCCGCCATGCGCGGGTTCGAATCCCGTCGCCCGCTTTTTCTTTTTGAAAGCCCTCCCTTCTTTCTCCAGGCTGACCAATTGATGACGGACGGTTTCACCACCCACCATCAATTGATTCCCCCATCTTGGCCCTGGACCCAGTCAGAACAATCCACGGTTGGCCAAGAGGGATTTGGCGTGTCCATCCAACCACCTGCCCCGCGCTTATGGGGAGAAGGGATACAGGACCTTGAGCAAAAACGTGGGTATGCGACCGACCCCAGGCCCCCTTGTGGGCCCACAAACGCGATGGCCTACCCCATCCCCTTGGGGTATCCCAGGAGGACACGGTCCGGCCCACGGGAAATCTCCCATGGGTACACAATGTACGCATCGGTAATGGCCGCATAGTAGTCCGGGCGGAGGGTCCCAAACAGATTCCGATAGGGGTTGAAATGGAGCACGCACGTATAGGGTTCACCACCCGCAGCGGCCACCCGGGCCCGCACCGCGGTCATGGTTCGCCCCGAACCCCACACATCATCCACAATCAACGTCTTCCGCCCCGACAACAAATGGTCCTCAGGGAACTGCAGGAATTTGGGCCAGGCGACCAACTTCGCCCGTTCCATTTCTAACTCCGCGGGAAAATCCACCGCCGCGGTCAGGATATGCAGAATGCCTAGCGCCTCCGCCAAAATGCCTCCCGGGACCAATCCACCCCGGGTGATGATGACCATGGCATCGAATTCCACATCAAACTGAGGAATCAGATGATCGATGAGTTTGTCCACATCTTCCCAGGTGAGCACTTCTCGCCTCATCGGATGCTTCCTCGATAGGAAATCACGTTCTTTGCTGAGGAGCAGGAATAAACGCTCTCGTTACCGGAGCCCTCAAGCCGTAAAGCCCCGGTCCGACCGGTCGACCGTGGTACAAGTTGCCTACCGTCCCCATTATACTTATGCCCAGGTCAATTGGACGAAGGTGTTTCGTTATGAAGGACTCCCCTTCTCCCAGGGCGCGTTGGGCCCATCGCCTGCTTCGCAGCCGCCGCTCCATACGGCGCTTCCAGAACCGGCCTGTACCCCGAGCGGTCCTGGAACGTATCTTGCGAACGGCGCTCAGGGCTCCCTCGGCCCACAACCGACAACCCTGGCGTTTCGTACTGGTACAGTCTCCGGCACGCCGAGAAGCCCTCATTCGAGTGTTGCATCAGGCGTGGCAGCGGGACATGGAAAGGGACGGCCTGACCGAGGCCGAAATCCAAACGCGCTTGCACCGGTCCCGGGTACGCCTGATGGCCGCCCCGGTGCTGCTCTGCCTCTGTCACGATACCCGCACCGAAGACCCGTACCCCGACCCGCGCCGACAGCAGGCGGAACGCCTCATGGGCGTCCAGAGTGTGGCTCTGGCCGGCCTCTACCTGCTTTTGGCTGCCCACGCGGAGGGGCTGGCGGGGGTATGGATGTGCGCGCCCTTGTTCGCGCCCGAGGCGGTGCGCCGTACCCTCGCGCTTCCATCATCCTGGGAGCCCCAGGCTTTTCTTCTCTTGGGGTATCCTGCGCAGCGCGCCCGGCCGAAATGCCTGCGCCCCCTTTCCCAGGTACTTCTCGAGCGATAGAAGCCCGGCTGAAGTTCGGGCAAAAGAGAAGGTGGGTATCGGCTTTCGCCGCTGCCCACCTTCTTTCCCTTTCCTTTGGCTCCAAACCCCAAAAGTCCGAACGTCAACCTGCCAGGGTGAGAGGAGAGGACACCTCGGACATCTTGGGTTTCATCTCTTCGACCAACCGACCGATCAGGCTCCAGGGCCCCGTCCAGGTGATGTACACAGGGCGAATCTGACCCCGTAAATCCTGGTCGCTCTCCACAAAGACCAGTTTGTTCTGGGGCGTGCGTCCCTTCCAGCGTCCTTTGACCTTCTCTTCGAAGAGAACTTCCACCGTCTGCCCCAGATACCTGGCGTTGATTTCGGCCGAAATGCGTTCGTGCAATTGTTCCAGGGCCCGGAAGCGGCGCCACTTTTCCTCCTCCGGGACATCGTCCTTCATCTTGCGAGCCGCTACCGTGCCGGGCCGTTCGGAGTAACGGGCGATGTGGATGACATCCAGGCGTAGTTCCTCCAACAGGTCATACGTGCGCTGGAACTGGGCTTCCGTCTCGCCGGGAAAGCCCACGATGACGTCGGTAGCGATGGCCACGTCGGGGATGATTTCCCGAATCCGATGGATAAGCCGACGGTAATCGTCCGCCGTGTATCCACGCTTCATGCGGCGCAACACTTCATCGTCCCCTGCCTGCACGGGAACTTCGATATGGGGCATGACTTTGGGCAACTCGGCCACCGTTTCCAGCAATTCGTCGTCCAGCCAGTTGGGGTGGGAGGTCAGGAAACGAATGCGTTCCAGCCCCTCAATCTCGTGGACAATGCGCAAGAGTTGGGCCAGGTTGGGCCCATCGGGGATATCTTTCCCGTACCGGTCCACAATCTGACCCAGCAGGGTCACCTCCTTGACCCCCTGGGCGACGAGTTGACGGATTTCCTGCACGATGACGCCTACCGGACGACTGCGCTCAGGTCCTCGGCGGTACGGGATGATGCAGAAGGTACAGGCGTGGGAACAGCCATAGACCACAGGGACGTAAGCCGTGACTGCCCGACCCTGTAGCGGCTTGGGCAATCCATAAGGCAACTCGCCGTCCATGAGGGCAAAGCGGGTTTGGGTCTCCTGGGCCTCCAGGGCCTTGACCTCATCCTGGGTAAGATAGGCCAGCAACGGTCCGGGGTCCGAGGGTGGGGAGAACACATCGACAAAGGGGAATCGTTTCTTCAAGCGCTCATATCCCCGCACACCCACAAGGCAACCCATGAGGTTGATGACCAAGTCGGGCTTCTTTTCCTTCAGGGGTTTCAACGACATCAAGCGGCCGTAAGCCTTGTCCTCCGCACTCTGCCGAACCACGCAAGTGTTCAACACGATGACATCGGCCTCTTCCGGCCGTTCCGTCATGGTGTAGCCCAGGTTCTCCAGCGCGGTCGCCACCCGTTGGGAATCGGCGACGTTCATTTGGCAACCGGCCGTCCAGATGTAGTAACGCTTGCTCATCCTCGTTTCACCCTTTGCTGTAATATATTTCACCAGGCCCTGCGGCCAATAGAAGGTCTGGGTCCGGTTTTCTACGCCAAGGTGCTGGTGTTAATATACCCCGTTTCCTCATCATGGGAACAGGATTTTCTTGGACAGTCGACGTGCTCACTTCTTGTCCTAAGCGCATATTTCCCCTCGCTGACAGGCCACGGCGGAGAGCAGGTGTCTTGTTCCTGTGCCCCTGCACCCGATTAGGCAAAACCCGTCTTGTTCTTCTAAGAATGACCTTCTTCTGTGCCCATCCCCTGGCCCAAACCCTAATTGATCAAACAAGAATTTCCATTGACTTTATACAAAATGGTCTATATACTAGAAAAACCTTGCCCTCTTGCTTCTGAAGCGGTTTGGAGGGAAATTATGATTAGGAGGATACTGGAACAGATACGGCGGCGTTGGGTCACCATTGTGATTCTCCTCGCGAGCCTCTTTGGCTGCACATTGTTTTTATTGTGGTACCCAAGACGGATGATCCAAATCAATCCAAACGTTTCCCCGGAAACCGCTACGCCTACGGCCACCATGACCCATACCCCTATACCCACCCAAACACCGACGACTACGCCAACAAGCACACCCACGGTCACCGTCACACCGGAGCCAACGCCCAATTTGGGTATCGGCAACACCTTTGACCGCAACCGCAATCAACCCTTTGATGACCCTGTGGCCGATGCGATACGAGTGGATGTGAATTGTGCGGAGGGGAAATTGCGCATTTGCATCTATTTCCGGGAGCCTTTCCCCCCGGAAGAATACAGCCGGGCCGTTCTGGTTGGCGTGGTCAAAGCCGGTACGAAAAAGGGCCGGGTATTCCAATTCCAACAACACGCGGGCAAGGACGAGACCGGAGAGCTCGTGGCTCCCGGAAATGTGCAACCGTTCACCAACGGACGAATCTTCTACGACTTCGAACGGGGCGTCTTATGCATTGAATTTGACCATCCTGAATCTTTCCTCAAGAGCCTGAACGTACAACCAGGGAACGAGATTGAAATCATCATCGAGGTCTTCCACATGAACACGCCTTCCAGTCCCTGGACAGGCGATGTGGAACGAGCGAAATTGGAGGTACCTGAGTGCCCGTAAATGCACCCCTACCCCGGAGCCTTTTGAGTTCTTACAAAGCCCCAGCTTTTTCGAGATGATTTCACCGCGGGACAGGGGGCGCCTCCTGCAAAGTGCAAGCAGGCATGGCGGTGGGCAAGAGGCGAGGCCACAAGGCATCGGTTTTCCACCGTCCCAGGGTGCTCCGCACATCTTCCGCCT